>JARGPE010000001.1:26269-41700 GCA_029212835.1 Alphaproteobacteria bacterium
CTGCAGGATGTGGCCGTGGCCACGGTCTGGGACCCAGCCGCGGTGACCCAGATGCAACAGGCTGGGATTGGTGAGACAATAACGCTGGATCTGGGCGGCAAGACCGATATGCCCAGCCTGGGTTTAACGGGAAAGCCCCTATCCGTGACTGGCACGGTGGAGCAGCTGTCCGAAGGCCGCTTCAAGGTTGAGGGGCCGATGTATACCGGTGTTGAGGTTCGCTGTGGCCCCACGGCGCTGCTGCGGGTACAGGGCGTGCGGCTGATTGTGACCTCGCTGCATCATGAACCTTGGGATACAGGCGTTTTCACCATGATGGGCGTTGACCCGACCCAGACAAAATATCTGTTATTGAAATCGCGCATTCACTATCGGGCTGGTTTTGGGGATTTGGCGCGCCACACTCTGACTCTGGATGGTGATGGCGTGACCACATCTGATAATCAGCAATTGGCTTATACGGCGGTGCGCCGTCCGATCTATCCCCTGGATCCCGATCTGGAATGGTCTGTGGTGGATGATGAGGGTGAAGTGGCATGAGCGGTGTTCGCCCCGGCCCCCGCAATGCCCTAACCGATGTTGCAGGATTAACTGTTGGCAATGCGCAGGATGAAGAGGTGCGCACTGGCACCACAGTGATCCTGTGTGGCAAGACACGGGCGATGGCGGCGGTGGATGTGCGCGGCGGAGGGCCTGGGACACGGGAAACCGATGCCCTGGCCCCAGGCCGATTGGTGCAATCGATTGATGCGCTGGTCCTGTCCGGTGGGTCTGCCTTTGGATTGGATGCGGCGGGATCGGTTCAGCTTTGGCTGGCAGCGCAGGGATTGGGCTATAACACGGGCGGGCCCTTGGTTCCGATTGTGCCCGCCGCAATCTTGTTTGATTTGGTGAATGGCGGCGATAAGGACTGGGGCATGGACGCCCCCTATCGCAATCTTGGTCTGCAGGCGGCAGAGGCAGCCAGCCTTGATTTCGACCTTGGGAAGGCCGGGGCCGGTTATGGTGCGCGTGCTGGCGGTGTCGAAGGAGGTCTGGGCACGGCCTCCGCCATAGATCCCGTGACTGGGGCTACGATTGGCGCATTGGCCGCGGTTAACTGTTTTGGCGATGTCTGCGGCGAGGATGGTCGTTTCTTCGCCGCGCTATTTGAGCAGGAATTAGAGTTTGGTGGGCATGGTCCGTCCCAAAAAGTTCCGGCTGATCCAGTTTTCCCAAAACTAAGGGGTAAGACAAAGCCCGATGCGCGTAGCAATACGACCATTGCAGTCGTTGCCACAGATGCTGCTTTGTCGCACGAAGATACCCAGCGTTTTGTGACCATGGCGCAGGCGGGATTGGCTCGGGCGGTGCGGCCTGTCTACACGCCGTTTGATGGCGATACGGTTTTTGGATTGGCGACCGGGCAGGGCCCAGAGATTGATGTATTGGGCCTGGCCCGTCTGGGGTCAATTGGTGCTGATGTTCTGGCCCGTGCCATCGCACGTGGTGTTTATGAGGCTCGGTCTATAGGAAATGCTTGGCCCACCTGGCAGGATAAATTCAATAACATGCTATGAGATAAGGGTATCAGTGGGTTACTGTGGACGAGACACAGGAAAAGTGGCTATGAATAGTGGCGATCTGAAAATCTAGGGTGACAGTGAAAGAACAATAGAGCGGGGATGGTAACCATGGGACAAAATAGAGCGACTAAGTCAGATTTTGGGCGCGTTCTGCGTCGAGCGGCTGGGCTGATTTTTGCCAGTGGTTTAGTGGCCTTTGCTGTGACTGTGCCTGTAACATCCCCGGCCTTGGCAAAAACCGGTATTGTTTTGGCAATCACTTTGGAGCCGCCCCATTTGGACCCAACAGCCGGCGCGCCTGCCGCGATTGACGAAGTCGTCTATGCCAATTTGTTCGAAGGCCTGACCCGCATTGATGCGCAAGGACAGGTAAAGCCCGGCCTTGCAGAGCGCTGGGTTATTGAAGATGACGGCCTGACCTATCGTTTTATCCTGCGCCCAGATGTCACCTTTCATGATGGTGCGACCTTTGATTCTTCAGATGTGAAATTTTCTTTTGAGCGGGCAGTGGCCGAAGGCTCTGAGAATGCTCAGAAAGGTCTGTTTTCCGCCATTGAGACAATTGAAACTCCTGATCCTCAGACCGTGGTGATCAAGCTGAAGCGGAAAGAAGGCTTGTTTCTGTGGAATCTGGGCTGGGGGGATGCGGTGATCGTCGATCCCGCCTCTGCCGATACGAATAAAACCAATCCGATTGGTACGGGTCCTTTTAAGCTGGACAGTTGGGCTCGGGGCGATCAAATCCGCCTTGTCCGTACCTCAAAATATTGGGGCCAGAAGCCCGCCATCGACAGTGTTACTTTTAAGATTATCGCTGATCCCTCCGCGCAAGTGACCGCCCTGCTGGCGGGGGATGTGGATGCGATCCCGAATATTGGTGCACCGGAATCCGTAGCGCAGTTTCAGGCTGATCCGCGCTTTGTCGTGACCCCAGGCACGACAGAGGGAGAGACAATTCTGGCGATGAATGAACGCCGCGCACCCTTAAATGATGTCCGTGTCCGCAAGGCGATCCAGCATGCGATTGACCGGCAGGCAATTGTTGATGGGGCAATGTTTGGTTTTGGGACTCCAATCGGGTCACATTTCGCGCCTCATAATCCTGCCTATACTGATCTGACGAGTGTGACGCCTTATGATCCAGAAAAGGCGAAGGCCCTGCTGGCCGAAGCAGGTGTTGCCCCCGGCACGAAGCTGGTTTTGAAGCTGCCACCGCCAACCTACGCCCGTCGCGGCGGGGAGATTGTGGCCGCCCAGCTAAAGGCGGTGGGGTTTGAGATTGAACAGATTCCCGTTGATTGGGGTCAATGGGTGTCGGAGGTATTTAAGGGTGATCATGATTTCGACCTGACCATCGTGTCCCATACGGAGCCATTGGATATCGGCATCTACGCACGGGATGACTACTATTTCGGCTATGACAATCCAGCCTTTAAGGCGCTGATGACCAAAATTGATGGTGTTGCTGACCCGGCTGGACGCAATACCTTGTTTAAAGAGGCCCAGCGGATGTTGGCAGATGACGCCGCCAATGGGTTCCTGTTCCAATTGGCCAAGGTCACAGTTCAGCGCAAAGGGCTGAAGGGGTTGTGGCAGAACGCGCCCATTCAAGCCAATGACGTGACGGGCGTTCGGTGGGAATAGGATACGCCGTGCTCTGGCAACAGTGTCCCTGATTTAGCTATGGCAGGGTTTCTCTCCCGTCGTCTGATCACATTATTGCTGACCCTGTTGGTTGCTTCGCTGGTGGTATTTTGGGTTTTGGAGTTATTGCCCGGCGATGTCGCGCAATTGCTGCTGGGGACAGAGGTTCAACCCGATACGCTGGCGGCAATTCGGGCACAGTTGGGTTTGGATCGTCCCGCCATGCTTCGCTATGCCGATTGGATCGGGGGGCTGATGATCGGCGACCTCGGGGACAGTCTGGTCTATGGGATTCCGATCTGGCAGATGGTGCGGGATCGGTTGGCGGTCTCCCTGCCTTTGGCGATAATGGCCTTCACCTTTGCCACGGCCATCGCCCTGCCCTTTGGCATGGCCGCTGCCGTGCGGCGGGGCCGGTTGCTCGATGTGATCCTGATGGGGCTGGCGCAGATTGGGCTGGCAATACCGAATTTCTGGTTCGGGCTGATGTTGATCCTGGCCTTTGCGGTGCTGAACAATTGGTTTGATGCGGGCGGTTTCCCCGGCTGGCAGGAAGATCCGGTCGGATCGCTGAAGGCCTTGTTCTTGCCTGCTCTGGCGCTGGGTCTGTCAGAAGCGGCCATTCTGTCGCGTATGGTGCGCGCTGCGATGCTGGAAACTCTGGGGGAGGATTATGTTCGAACTGCTCGTGCCAAGGGGTTGAGCGTCTCACGGGTTTTATTCGGACATACATTGGGCAATGCGATGATACCCATAGCCACCTTGATGGGTCTGCAATTCGCCTTTCTGGTTGCAGGTTCCGTGATCGTGGAAAATGTCTTCTATCTGCCGGGGATCGGGCAATTGCTGCTAAAGGCTATTTTTGAGCGTGACCTGATCCTGGTGCGTGATTTGGTGCTGATGTTGTCTGGATTTGTGATCGTGCTCAGTTTTTGTGTCGATATCGCCTATGGTTTTATCGATCCGCGCTTGCGAGGGAATGCGTGATGCGGTTGCTGCTGGTACGCAAAATCCGAGGATCGTTGCCACAGATTTGGATCGGGGGAATTCTGACTGGCGCTGTTCTGGTTGCCGCCCTTTTGGCCAGTGTCTGGACTCCCTATCCCCCTGATCAGCAAGTAATCATGGAGCGTTTGCAAGGGCCCAGCATGGCCCATTGGTTGGGAACGGATTTGTATGGACGGGATATACTGTCGCGCATTCTGGGTGGGGCCCAGACCGCCCTATGGGTCGGCTTGGCGGCCATCGGGGTTGGATTAGCGGGTGGCCTGCCCTTGGGTCTATCGGCGGCGATGAACCGCAATGGTCTGATTGATACGGCAATCGCCCGAGGGGCGGATTTGATCTTTGCCTTTCCTGCCCTGTTGTCGGCGGTGTTGATTGCCGCCATTCATGGGCCGGGTATGGTCAATGTGATTGTTGCCGTTGGGATATTTAACATCGCTGTCTTTGCCCGTGTGGTGCGTGGCGCGGCCCTGTCCATTATGGCACGACCCTTTCTTCAGGCGGCCATTGCGATTGGGCGTCCCTGGCCCAGCGTTGCTGTTGTGCATCTGTTGCCCAATATCGCTGGCGTCGTGGCGGTGCAGGCGACAGTGCAATTTGCTGCTGCGATCCTGGCGGAGGCTGCGTTGAGCTATCTGGGCCTTGGCATAAAGCCCCCCGATCCAAGCTGGGGCAAAATGTTGGCGGATGCTCAGACCCTGCTGTATCTCAGCCCCTTGCAGGCTATTGTGCCGGGGCTTGCGATCGTCTGGACCGTGTTGGGGCTTAATCTGTTAGGGGATGGTTTGCGCGATGCGTTGGATCCAAAATTACGGTCCCTGCGCGCCATCTAACCGCCTTCTTTGATCAGCGCTTTTGGCCCCGTGTGCGGATCGGTTCTGCATAGGCCAGTTCCACGTCCCAGGGGAACAGAATCCAGGTATCCTGCGATACTTCCGTTACGAATGTATCGACCAAGGGGCGCCCTGCCGGTTTGGCATAGACAGTGGCGAAATGGGCTTTGGGCAGCATTTCCCGCACGATCTTGGCGGTGTTTCCGGTATCGACCAGATCGTCGACGATCAACCATCCCTCGCCATCGCCTGCCTGTCCGGCATTTTTCAGGATCGAGGCCGCGCCCTGGGTCTTGTGATCGTAGGAGGCGACACAGACGGTATCGATCAGACGGACATCCAGCTCCCGCGCAACTATGGCGGCGGGGACTAGGCCACCGCGTGTGATTGCAACAACGCCGTCCAATGGCTGCAAATCTGCCAATCGCCAGGCCAGCGCCCGAGCGTTGCGATGTAATTCTTCCCAGGAAACGGGATATTCTTTGTTGCGCGGTTCTGTCATGAGGGTCCTGCCAACCGTAATAAAAGTGTCCCAATGCCATAGCCGAAGGCTCCCAGCGGGGCAAGGCGGATTGCAGCCAACAGGAACCTTGTTATAGCAAAACCCCCGGCCCTTTCGGGTCCGGGGGCTTGTTCCCAACCGGGCTTATGGCGAGCGCCGGAAAGGAGATGCCAGTGCTGGCTGCGCCTTATCGGGCGAAGCGCACTGCGACGAAGATCTTACGATCGCCGCGCAACACTTTCAGCAGGACCGAAGACCGGCCTGAATCCAGTGCTGACTGAACTTCGGTTTCGACATCTTTCGGTGTCGACACCGCATTCTGATTTACTTCCAGGACCACGTCACCGACACGCAGGTCTTTTTCTTCCGCATCAGATCCGTTAGCAACACCGGCAATGACAACACCGCCTTCATTGGATTGGATCCCGTATTCCTTTGCGATCTCATCGGTCAGACCGGTGATTTCCAGACCCAGGGAGTCAAGGCGGCTTACTGACCCGTCGCTTTTACCAGGAACACCATTGTCAGATAGGGCTGCAAGGTCGATCTTTTCACGCTGGCCCAGAACCGGGGACAGTTTGACAATCTTGCCATCGCGCCAGACTTCGACGTCAACAGCTTCATCGATCGGGGCATTGGCAACAAGACGCAACAATTCACGCGTATCGTCCACTTTCTTGCCGCCAAATTTGACCACAACGTCACCGGCTTTGAAACCAGCCGCCAGGGCCGGTCCGCCGTCATGAACGGTGGAGATCAGCGCACCGTGGGCATCCTTCATATTCAGCGAGTCAGCGATATCTTTCGTTACTTCCTGAATTGAAACGCCTAACCAGCCGCGACGGGTTGACCCATATTTCAGAATCTGGTCGGCAACATTCATGGCCTGGTTCGATGGGATGGAGAAACCAATCCCGATTGAGCCCCCGGTTTGAGAGAAGATCGCTGTGTTGATGCCGATCACCTGTCCGTCCATGTTGAACAGCGGACCACCGGAGTTGCCGCGGTTGATGGAGGCATCCGTCTGGATATAGTCATCGTAAGGACCGCTTTGGATGTTGCGGCCGCGAGCGGAAATGATCCCCGCCGTGACGGTGCCGCCCAGGCCCAGAGGGTTCCCAATCGCAACGACCCAGTCACCGACGCGCATGTTGTCTGAATCACCCCATGGCACTTCTGGCAGGGTCTTGCCTTCCAGATCGATCTTCAGCACCGCGACATCGGTCGACGGGTCTGATCCAACAATCTGGGCAACATATTCATGGTCATCCTGCAGGATGACTTTCACCGAATCCGCACCTTCAATGACGTGGTTGTTTGTAATCACGATACCTTTGGTGCCATCAATAACGAATCCTGAACCAAGGCTTTGGGCTTTCCGTGGGGATTGATCTTCCCCGCCGCGGCCAAACCGTTCCATGAACTGTTCAGGGAATGGGCCATCGCGCTTCACTTCTTGTTCGGAAGAAATGTTAACAACGGCGGGCAGAAGTTTTTCAGCCAGATCGGCGAAGCTTTCCGGTGTGCCGCGTGCAAAACTGGGATGGGCGGCCATTAGCATCGCTAAGCCCACTGTTGCGGCCAGCATCAGGTTTAGAAACTTTAACCGTATGGAAGAGTTAGGATCGCGTAACAAGGTATCGGCCAGAGCCTGGCTCTGACCATCCCCTTGACGGACACGTAGGGTATTTGGATTTCTATGGTAGGTCATGTCGTCCTCACATATTTTCGCGCCGGGAGCTGACGCGCGCTTTTGCGCTTAGGGTATCATGCATGGCGGGCGGTGCACCCGGTTTCATGATGAATGCGCATAAATTAACTTCAAACCAAGTGGTATCCCCAATCCCCGCCGTCAACGCGAGTCAACCCCGCAAGATCAGAATGCCTTGGATTTGCCTCATTCTAGGTCCGATTTTTGCCGTAATATCGGACGGAGAAGACAGTGGTAACATGTGAAAGTGAAGATGCCAGCCCCTGCAAGGCCAATTACCATGGGCAAGGGCGTGATGCCACCGATCAGGCTGAAGCCCTGACCAACAGCGACACCGGTTAGGGCGGCTAGGCTGTATTGTAATGTGCCGAACAGGGCAGACGCCGTGCCTGCCATGCGCGGATAGGGTCCCACCGCACCCGCCTGTGCATGGGGTAGAATGATCCCCATGCCAATCATATACAGCACCATAGGGATCAAGACGGTGGCAACGGTTTCAATGCCCATCAAGACCGGCACCAGCGTTGCCAGACTGAATACGATGTTCATCAACGCGCCCCAGCCCACGGTTCGAGCGCCGCTGGGCAGATAGCCTGCAATCCGGGCACCGATTACATATCCCAACACCCCGGCGGAGAAACAAAACCCAAAAACCTGAGCAGAAACGCCTAGAACCTCAATAAAGACAAAGCTGGAGCCGGAGATGAAAGCAAAGGTTCCTGAATAGCTGCCACTGGCGGTCAGCGCATATCCCATATAGACGGGATCGCGCAGTAAGGTTCCCATGTTGCGGACCATCTGTCGCGGTGACAATGCGGTGGGGTCAGGTTCTGCATTGGTTTCGCGCAGCAGAAACAGGGCCCCTAACAGAGAGAGGCCACCTGCACAGGTCAGCACGATAAAACAAGCCTGCCAGCCGAACAGATCTGTCAGAAAACCACCCAGAACCGGCCCTACCATGGGGGCAAGACCCATGGCGGCGGCAATTTTGGCCAGAACTTTCCCGGCACCATCTGCTCCGTGAACATCCCGCACCACTGCCCGAGCGATAACCCCGCCGCTGCAGCCCCCCAATGCCTGAACGAAACGCGCGGCGATCAACCATTCGATGGAGGGGGCCATAGTGCAAGCCAGTGACGCCAAGGTGTAAAGGCCCATGCCCGCGGCCACAACGGCCCGCCTGCCAAATCGATCTGACAGCGGGCCATAAATCAATTGTGAGATTGCAAAGGCCCCCAGATAGACCGACAGGGTCAGTTGGACCATTGCAGCAGAGGCGCCAAAATAACCCTGTAATCCGGGCAGGGCCGGCAGATATAGGTCCGTCGAGATCGGCCCCGTCGCCACCATCAACACCAGCAGTGTTGTAATAACCGTCCCGCGCGGGTCTGGACGTGTCATCATGCCTGGCTCTCCAGATCTTCTGGGATATTTCTGGCCAAGATAAGATATTGAACCAGGGCCAGAACGGCGACGGACAGGATGACAACAGACAGCAGAAAGGCCGTGCCGTCATACAGGGGTTGGACGATCAAACTGGTCATCGCGGCACAGAAGAACTGAAAAAAGCCCAGAATCGCGGAGGCACTTCCCGCCACCCGTGGAAAGGGGCGCAAGGCTTCGGCCATGCTGCCGGGAATGACCATGCCAAAGCCGATCGTATAGAGGCTCATCGGGGCAATGACATGAACCAGGTTGAGCGTGCCTGACAACAGCAGCAACAGGGTGGCAGCGGTTATCATGAACCCACACCCAATGAAAACAACGCGACGTGACCCGAATCGCGGCACCAACCGCCCTGACAGAAAGCTGCCACTGGCATAGCCGGCCACGGTAAACAACATCATCGCGCCGAATGCGTCTTCTCGCAGGCCCAGCTCCCCGATGAACAGAAACGGGGCTTCGGTGAAATAGGCAAAGAATCCGGCAAAGGCCAAGCCGGAGACCAGCACATTGCCCATGAAATAGGGGCTGATCAGAAGATGCGCATAAATCTTTGCCATCCGTACCGGCTTGATCGCATTCGGGTTCTTTTGCGCCAGGGATTCTGTCAGGCGAAAGGCACAGACGACCAACAAGATCAGGCTGAGGGTTGCCAGCAGATAAAAGCTGGCACGCCAGCCAACATGGGTCTGGATCTGGCCACCCAGGATTGGTGCGATGGCGGGAACCACGGCCAGGGCGGTGCCCAGAACAGAAAAGGCAGCCGCCGCGGCCTTGCCGGAAAAGGCGTCACGAACGACGGCACGCCCAACAACAGGACCGACACAGGCAACAAATCCCTGAAAAAACCGCCCGGTCTGTAACATTTCAATGCTGGTGGAAAAGGCACAGGTCAAGCTGATGATCATATATAATGACAATCCAACCAGCAGCACCGGGCGCCGTCCAAACCGGTCAGACAGTGGGCCGAACAGTAATTGCCCGATTGAAAATCCCAGGAAGAAGAGGGTTAGTGTGACCTGCGTATCGCTGGGCAGGACCCCGAATTCTGCCCGGATTGCGGGCAATGAGGGGACATACAGCGCCATGGAGGCGACCCCCATTGCAACCAATGAGGTGACAAGCACCAGAAAGCCTGGTGCGATCCGCGATGCCATTTCAGGCTCCTCTGGGTCTGGGCCTCCCGGCGAGACAGGTCCGCCGGTCAACCGATACGGTGCAGCCGCGTCCCGTGGCTACCAAGCCAATCCCGCGCGCGATCATAGTCTGGGTAGATCTGTTCAACAGTCTTCCAGAATGCTGGGGAATGGTTCATGTGAACAAGATGGGCGACTTCGTGGGCAACGACGTAATCCAAGATATGCGGCGGGGCAAGGATCAGTCGCCAGCTAAAAGACAAATCTCCATTTGACGCACAGGAACCCCAGCGGGTCCGCTGATCACGAATAGAGATACGGCTTGGTTTTCGGTTCAAATCTGCGGCGAATTGTCCTGCCAAGGGTTTGATGGCCGCCTTGGCTTCTTTCTTACAGAAATCTGTGACGCGACGGCTGAGATGATCCACCCCGCCAGAGACGATCAACCGGTCTCCGTCAACAGTAACGGTGCCGCGTGCATCGGGTTGATGATCAATCTGAAAATCTCGACCGCGAAAAGGCATGATGACACCGGGGGCTAAATCCACCTTATCCGGCAGGGTTTCCATCCGCTTCTGGGTCCAGCCAGCATTGCGGTTCAGAAAGGACAGGCCTTCTGCCTCTGATACACCCGGCGGCAGGGTTAAGACCGGCAGGCCCAGCTTGCCATCAACTTGCAGTTTAAGACGTCGCGCGCGGGGATGACGACGCAGCACCACAACCGTTTCCTGCCCATTCAAGGGAACGGTTACGCGGGTTTCGGTCGGCGCTGGCAAGGCAGTTCGCCGAGATTGTGTCAAACTGCGGAAAAAGTTCATAGCCTAGAATTAGCGCGACTCGGGCGCGCCGGGAAGTCTTTCCGACATCTGCTATCGGTTGATCAGGCGCGGTTTTGGCATAACGGTGGTCATCCGTGCCAACAAGGCGGCACCCAATGTCAGGGTGCCACGTATGGGCCGGGCGACATTGGCCAGCGTTGGGGCAAAGCGGGCGGCGTCGGCTTCAATCCCACCAAAGGCATCATCCATCCAATGGGCAACCTGCTGGATTTCACCTTCAATGGAGGCGAAGGCGGCGGCGACATCGTCACCGACAGTGTCCAACAAATCCTGTCCGTCGTAAGTCTGGGCGTCGATCATCATGGCTCTGACCTTCCTATCCGATGACGAAATGCCATCGCAGTCTGTCTAGCTATCAGGCTTCTGTTACGGATTTTGGTCGGTTTCCTTAAGGTTCGCTTACGCTGCTGCCCTTTCTGCGCGGTGCTTTTCTGACCCGGCCAAGCAGCGTAGGCTGTGTCTGACGAGAATTTACACATAAGTGGTGAAAAGGATTTAAACCCATGGCGAATGTGACCCTGGATGTATGGCAATTTGTTCGCCTGATGGTGGGCATGGAAGAATCCCTGTCTTCCCATGGCGGCGGGCGCGGATCGGCCCTGAAGACTCTGTATGATAAATGGGAGGATGTGTGGGTCGACCTGGATGCCAAGCTGGTGGATCTGGGCAAATCCGACATGGATGCCTTTGCCAACCTGATGATGGAGCAGGAGGTGGTGCTGGAAGATGTCACTGCCGGAGAACGCGCATTGATGGTTCAGGAATTGGAAAAGGTCTTGCGCCAGATCAAGGCACGGCTGGCAAAGACCGACGATCCTGGCGATGTTGAGGATTTAAGCTTCGAGCGTGACGAGCTGACGCTGCTGATCCGCAACCTGTCGAAACAAAAGGGATAGAAGCCGCTCTGGACCCTCAGCCGGGTGTCGCATTCTAAAACAGACTGTGCCACAGTGGCGATAGATCAAGAGTGGACCTATATCAGTCAATAGACAGAGAGCGTTTTCTGGCAGAACCGCATCCATCGCAAAGACGGTGGACCTTAAAAAGATAAACAGGGAGGTTTATGATGAGCAGAGTGGCATTGGTAACGGGTGGAACGCGCGGCATTGGCGCGTCAATCTCCACAGGGTTGAAAGAGGCGGGCTATACTGTTGCGGCGGCCTATGCCGGCAATGATGAAAAGGCCAATGCCTTCAAGGCCGAAACTGGCATTGCGGTCTATAAATTTGATGTTTCCGATTTCGATGCGGTGCAGGCGGCGGTCAAACAGATTGAAAAGGATCTGGGGCCGATTGAAATTCTGGTCAACAATGCCGGGATCACCCGCGATGGCACCATGCACCGCATGAATGCGGAACAATGGCAGGCCGTGCTGGATACCAATCTGGGCTCCTGCTTCAACTGTTGCCGCGCGGTCATTGATGGCATGCGCGAACGCAAATTTGGCCGCATCGTCAATATCGGCTCCGTCAATGGTCAGGCCGGTCAGTATGGTCAGGTCAACTATGCCGCCGCGAAATCCGGCATTCACGGCTTCACCAAGGCCCTGGCCCAGGAAGGTGCGCGCGTTGGCATCACCGTCAACGCCATCGCGCCTGGCTATATCGACACCGACATGGTCCGTGCGGTCCCCGCCGACGTGCTGGACAAGATCGTCGCCAAAATCCCTGTCGGCCGCCTTGGCCAGGCCTCCGAAATCGCGCGCGGCGTGAAATTCCTGGTCTCTGACGAGGGCGGCTTCATCACCGGCTCCACCCTGTCGATCAATGGTGGCCAGCATATGTATTAAGCAAATCCCGAGCCCGCGTTGGCGGGCGACGACGATTTGCGTAAACACCCCTTCAACTCCGCCCCGACATCGGTGGCGGAGTTGTTGTTTCCCTTTTTCCTCTCCCTATGGTCTTATTTGATAAGATTAAAGTTTGGGGGTGGGGATGGAAGCAGACGGACTGACATTTCATGTTTCGCGCGCAATGCTTTGGGGTCTTGGTTTCTATGCCACCCTGATTTCAATTGCGGTGATCAGCCTGTTGATCCCCGACATTCGAAACATCTTGAAAGGTGGTTTTTTTGCCATTGTCTCGAAGCTTGGCTTGGATCAAATATCTCCAACCCTGGCCGCATTTGGCATTCTCCTCTGGGTCACGATTTTCTCAATACTCTTGCTAGGCTTTCCTTGGCTCCTGCTGCAGGCCGTCTTTGACGCCCCACCGGTCAATGCTCAGGAAATTGGTGAAAGGCGCTGGCTACTGGTCAGCCTCACCGCCCTGGTCGCAGCCCTTGGTGCCGTGGTGGCGCTGCCGTTTACCCTGATCAAAACCCGCCAGAATGAACGCCAGACTCGGGCGACCGAGGAAGGCCTGATTACTGATAGGATCAACAAGGCGGTTGAGGGGCTGGGCTCGGAAAAGAAGATTGATCGCATCGGACGGCTTGTGACGCGCCCCAAGGCAGGAGGCGGCGAAGAAATCACGATTGAATGGAGGGACAAGCCAATAGATGGGGCTGTCCCGGTCGAAGGTGCGAAATGGGAAGTATTCTCCGAAACCCGCCCCAATCTGGAAGTCCGCATCGGAGCGATCCTGGCGCTGGAACGACTGGCTCGCAACAATCTCGATATCCATGTCCAGATCATGGAAATCCTCTGTGCCTATATTCGAGAGAACGCTCCTGCCAGGGATGCAAAGTCCGTTGCCAAATTTGAAATTTATGAAGACGGAAAAGGCAAGTTGTTGAAGAAGGATTGGTCGCAGAGGGTGCAAGTCCTTGAGTATCAATTCTACTCTGAATTCGCCACCTTGAAACCGCGCGAGGATATTCAAGTCGTTTTGACCGTTCTTGGTCGTCGCAGCGCTGTTGCGCGAGAGCGAGAGGCGCGTGGAAATGATCTTAAATCCCAGGCTAGCTTTGTCTTTGATGAGGGAAGGGAAAAGAATATTTCGGAGGGTGTGGTTGGTCTCATAAATAGAGGTAGTTTTAATGCTTGGCTGATTGCGTGTGATAACTACTCAGGCTACAGGCTTGATTTACGTGGGGTGAATTTACAGGGTGCGAACCTAGCTCGCTTTAATTTGTCAGGAGCACGTCTTGATGGCAGTTGTTTGCAATTCGCAAACTTCCGTGGTGCTCAATTGCGAGCTGTGAGTATGAATAAGGCAAAAATGCATGGTGCGAAATTCGCATACGCCTGTATGCACGGTGCAAATCTTTCAGAATCATTGATGCAATTCGCGAATTTTCATGACGCCCAAATGCAGAGAGCGATATTTGATGAATCATGGATGCAGCGTTCATTTTTTAGAAAAACGCAACTCCATAATTCGAAGTTTGAATTTTCGCATATGCAAGGAGCAATTTTTTCGCAAGCTCAGCTAAAATGCTCTGATTTCTACATGGCAAGAATGGAGGGTGCATCTTTTATTGAATCTGAGGCGCAAGGAGCAAGTTTTGGGGGTGCTCAGATGTGCGATGCGGACTTTACGCATGTTCAACTGAATAGTGCTTCCCTTGTTAACTCAGATTTACGGAACGCAAAACTTAATGATACCAATATGGAAAATGCTAATTTAAGCAAAGCGAGAATAAAAAACGCAAAATTTGTGAGCGCAAATTTGTTAAGAGCAAAATTTGATGATGCTGATTTAAGTAATTCAGATTTTTATATGGCTAAACTTAATTACACATCATTTAGTAAATCAAAGTTATTTCATACAATATTTTATAAGGCAGAATTATTGGGAGCAGATTTTAGCGATGCCGAATTTGACGACACCACACATCTAAAAGATTCTAACCTCAAATATGCGGCCGTAAAAGGCGTAGACTTCAGTAACGCAGCGCAAATACGGGAGCATCTTACTGATATTTTTGGTGATGTGACTACGCAGCTTCCAATCGGGATTCGACGTCCATCTCATTGGTCAAGGGTTAACCTTGGACTTCATTTTGAAAGTGAATGGCGAAAATGGCAGAATGATCCAGAAATGTATGTGCCCCCTAAATCGGTGCCAGTAAATATTCCCTAGCTTACCCCCGCATCTTCTTCGCCAGCGTATCCAATCCCAATGCCAGCAATCCCAGCACCAGGCCCCAGAAGGCGCTGCCGATGCTGAAAAGGGAGAGGCCGGACGCGGTGGCGGTGAGGGTCAGGACGGCGGGGAAACGGGTGGCTTCGGGGGCGAGGGCGGCGCTCATGCTGCCCATCAGGGGGCCGATCAGGGCCAGGTCCCAACGGCAACGAGGACGGAGTTGTTGTGTGTATGTATATGGTCATACTCTGTTGCAGTCCGAGCTAGGGTGGATAAGGCGGAACAGATGCGGCTCTGGGAAAAAATGTTTGTGATGTTGGGCCAGCATTGCATCCAGATAAAAAACAATCTGCTGAGGCGATCCACAGAAGATCGCGTCAAACATGCTGTTTTGGGCCTTGGTGCGTCGCGCGCCTTCGATCGGATCGTCGCTATTCTTCTGTTGGAGCAGCTCGCGCGCAATTATCCACGTTTTCACGTTCAGATCGTCCAGCGGCTTTGCGCCTTCATTCGGGAAAATGCACCTGCAAGCAGCGCTGTGACGCTTAAGGCGATGGACAACTATGACAATTTACACAGCTCACTTGATGGGGCGGATTGGGATGACAGGCTTATTGAGTTTCAAGAGCGTGTAAGATTAGAGGCAGCATCATTACGTCCGGCCAAAGAGATACAGGTCGCCCTGACGGTGCTTGGCCGTCGTGGCGCTGAAGGGCGGAGGCTTG
>JARGPE010000002.1:0-28564 GCA_029212835.1 Alphaproteobacteria bacterium
ATCCGACCTGCGTCTTATGCCTCTATTTCTGTCCATGCGCGCGCAAGTTCGTGCCAAGGTCGGCTTTGCTGCGGCAGTCTTTGACTCCCCGGAAAAGGCAAAGACACGCCGCGCCACCGCCAGTAAATATCTCACCCAGGCCCTTGGCTATCTGACCCCGAAGTCGCCGGTCCTGATCGCGATCGGCGGACCATCGGGAAGCGGGAAATCAACCATAGCACGCTTGGCCAGCGGTTCCATTGGGGCCGCGCCCGGTGCTCTGATCCTGCGCAGCGATGCGATCCGCAAGCGGTTGTTCAATCTGGATGATGAGACCGAGAAGCTGCCCCCAGAAGCCTATCGCAAACCCGCACATGAAGCGACCTATGCGGAGATGGAGCGGCTATGTACCCTCGCCCTGTCCCAAGGTCACAGCGTAATTGCGGACGCCACCTTCACCCATCCGGACAGCCGGGCGCGGATAGCAGCCATCGCACAGCAGGCGGGTGTGCCCTTCCTAGGCATATGGCTGGATCTGGACGAAGCCACTGCGATAGCGCGGGTTGCGGCCCGGACCGGAGATGTGTCCGATGCGACAATGCAGGTCGTAGCGCAACAGTTCAAGAATGGCTGGGGCGAGATGACCTGGAAAAAGGTTACGGCGACTGATCCGAAAGAAGACCAAGTCGCCGCGATACTCAACTGCCTTTAAACAAAAGTCTTAGAACAGACCTTCGATCTGACCTTCTGCATTCAGTTTAATGACTTCTGAAGACGGCTTGCGCGGCAAACCCGGCATCGTCATCACCTCGCCACAGATGGCGACGATGAAGCCAGCACCGGCAGACAAGCGCACTTCCCGGACCGGTACGATATGGCCAGACGGTGCACCGCGCAGGGTCGCATCAGTAGAGAAGCTGTACTGAGTCTTGGCCATGCAGACCGGCAGATTGCCGTAGCCATCTTCTTCCCACTGTTTCAACTGATCCAGGACCTTCTTATCAGCGGTCGCTTCTGCAGCGCCGTAGATTTCCTTGCAGATCGTGTTGATCTTGTCGAACAGAGGCATTTCATCGGGGTACAATGGTGCAAAGTTTGCCGTGCCGCCATCGATCAAGCCAACCACATGTTTGGCCAGATCTTCTGTGCCTTCTGAGCCCTTGCCCCAATGTTCACATAGGATGGCTTCAACGCCGTTGGCTTTGGCGAATTCCTGAACGGCTGCGATTTCTGCCGGGGTATCTTTGATGAATTTGTTGATCGCGACCACGGCAGGCACACCAAACTTTTTGATGTTGCTGATATGTCGACCCAGATTGACCAGGCCCTTGTTTACAGCCGCAACATTCTCATCGCCCAACCCATCTTTCGCCACACCGCCATGCATTTTCATCGCGCGGATGGTGCAAACAATGACGACAGCTTCAGGCTTCAGACCTGCCTTGCGGCATTTGATATCGAAGAATTTCTCCGCACCCAGATCCGCCCCAAACCCGGCTTCCGTCACGACATAGTCAGCGACTTTCAGGGCGGACTTGGTGGCAGAGACGGAGTTACAGCCATGGGCAATATTGGCAAACGGACCGCCATGGATGAAGGCCGCGTTGTTTTCCAGAGTCTGCACCAGATTCGGCATCAGCGCATCTTTCAACAGCACCGTCATCGGGCCTTCGGCTTTCAGGTCACGGGCCAGAATTGGTGCGCGGTCGCGGGTATAGCCCACCACGATGCGACCCAGGCGGTCTTCCAGATCTTTCAGACCATCGGCCAGACAGAAAATCGCCATGACTTCGGACGCAACCGTGATGTCAAAACCGGTCTGACGGGGAAAGCCATTGGCAACACCACCCAGGGATACAACGATATCGCGCAGGGCGCGGTCGTTCATGTCCAGCACACGACGCCAGGCAACGCGGCGCTCGTCAAAGCCCAGGGAATTGCCCCAGTAAATGTGGTTATCGATCAAGGCCGACAACAGATTATGAGCAGAAGTGATGGCATGGAAGTCCCCGGTGAAGTGCAGGTTGATGTCTTCCATCGGCACGACCTGGGCATACCCGCCCCCGGCAGCGCCGCCTTTGACCCCAAAGCACGGACCCAGTGACGGTTCACGCAGGCAGATCATCGCCTTTTTACCAATGCGATTCAGACCATCGCCCAGACCAACCGTGGTCGTCGTCTTGCCTTCACCGGCCGGGGTCGGAGAGATTGCAGTCACCAGAATCAGTTTCCCATCGGGCTTACCTTTCAGGGAGTCCAGATAGTCAAAGCTCATCTTGGCCTTGTTTGGGCCATACTGCATCAGTTGATCGGCAGGAATGCCCAGTTTTGCACCGATCTCTGTGATCGGTTTCATTTTGGCTTTCCGGGCGATTTCGATATCGGACATACTCATTCCCACCTTTCAAAGTTCTATTGCGCGTGAAGTCGCGCGAATTGCGGCGTCTTACATCACAGGATTGCTTATTGCCCCCTCTGATATAGACGAACATAGTGCTACGAGGAATGAGGCGATGGCGAGCGCGCCCCCGCGACTAATTTTGCGGTTAAGACGACATCCCATGGCGCGAACGAAGCATCGCAGTCAATTTCTGCGGCAAAAGTTAGCTAGATTATCCAGCAAACGCCTTTTCGATGACGAACTGGCCCGGCTTGGCGTTGGAACCTTCTTCCAGACCGGCGGCCTCTACCAATGCCTTCGTATCGTTCAGCATCGCCATGGAGCCACAGATCATCACGCGGTCGGTTTCTGGATTGAACGGAGACATGCCCAAATCGGTAAACAGTTTGCCGTTCGCAATAAGATCCGTAATGCGTCCAGTGCGCGGGTGATCCTCCCGGGTTGTGCTGGTGTAATGGATCAGACGTCCATCCACCATTTCTCCAACCAGCGGATCATTGATCGTGTCGGCAACCAGCTTCTCGCCATAGGCCAGTTCCGGCACAGTGCGGCAGGTATGAGTCAGGACCACACGCTCAAACCGCTCATAGGTATCTGGATCACGGATAACACTGGCAAAGGGCGCAATCCCGGTGCCGGTAGACAGCAGATACAGTGTCTTGCCAGGCAGCAGCGCATCCAGCACCAGTGTTCCCGTTGGCTTCTTGCCCAACAGGATTTCGTCGCCAACCTGGATTTTCTGCAAGCGGCTGGTCAGGGGCCCGTCCTGTACCTTGATCGAATAGAAGTCCAATTCATGGTCCCAGGCCGGGCTGGCCACCGAATAGGCGCGCAACAGTGGCTTGCCATTGACCATCAGGCCGATCATCACAAACTCACCGGAGCGGAAGCGAAAGCTGTCTGGCCGCGTCACCCGAAAGGAAAATAGCGTCTCGGTCCAGTGATGCACATCCACCACGGTGACCAGATTGACCGATCCGGGAATTGTCTGCGGCTTCATTTCCATTCTACCCACTCCGTTTCAGCGCTCCCCACAGGATAGAATGTCAGGACACAGAATCCTACCCGCAAGGTCACTTATAGTGTCGAATGCCCCCATATACAGGCGAGATTGGCCCGATTGCAAGAGGCTGAGGCATTTTTCTCAAGAATTTGTGTTGTTAATTTTATTCTACAATAAAAAATAGTTAATATTTATATTTTCATGATTCTCTTTTCGCCCCAACGCGCTCGGAAACCTGAACGAAAGCGCCAGAAAAGGTAATCAAAGAACTGTTTGATCAGGGGAAATTACAAGTTCAACCCTTTCGGGTCCGCCCCCAAAGTGAGACATAAGCAGGAGAAGAGAATACATAGAGTTATCCCTAAGCCAGTGAGTTTTCGATTTGAATACAATACCTTAATCATGAAACTTGGCTCCTATCTCACACAGTAGCTATAGAACAACTGTAGAAGACTTTTTTTCAACAAGGCATACTCTCATGATAAAAAAGTTAGAAATCAACAAAAGATCAACCTTTAAGGGTTGCGCCAAAGGAAACCCGCATGATTGCAATTGCCTCTTTATGAACCAATCGCTGGTTCTTATGCACATCGCTGATATGCGCTGTGGTCGCCCTGCTATGGCCAAGATCCGTTCATGGTCAAGACTATGAAAACCCCTTCGCTGACATTCCGGAACTGCACATAAACTGGCGGTACGCTCATAATGTAGACTCATATATGAAATTTGAGTGGTATCCCCAATTCACGATCCGGCAATGCGTTTTTCAGATGAATTTGGCGCTTGCACCCGGCGTAACGAAAGAAAGTGGCATCAACGGTGACAATACGGATGAAATGATTTTCAATGGCATATTTTCCTTCTCGGAATATCGCGATCGTGAATTGGGAGTGTCTTATCTGGACGGAACTTTTGAAGAACGATTTGTCATCTTTGCCGGCAATTGTGAACGACGGGCGGAGATCGTCACTGAGCTGCAAACCTATCGCAACGATCTGCAGCCCCTTGTCGAGATCACTGCCTTTGTGCCGGACCAATCCGTTTTGGCCAACTACAGCGACACTGAATTAACCAACTATTTCTCTTACACAGAAAATATGATTGCAGCCAAAAAAGCCGCGGTTGAGGCCGAATGTGACCCGGCGCTGTGGCGGAAATTTGGAACCATCACGGCAAAGGAGGGACCTGAGCCACGATTATCTGAAGCCATTTTGTCCGTCTACAACGCCTATGCAATGGGGATTGAAGGTCAGGATATCCAGCCCGCCATCTCGACGAAACTGCCAGAGGACGAACGGGATTACGTCATGAAGCTCGTCACCTATCAGATGGAACATGGTCCCTGCGGGGGGTAGCAAAGATTACTCTGCCTTAAAGATCGGTTTGCGTTTTTCCAGTAGGGCGGTGACGGCTTCGGAATGGTCGGCCGTGCCATGCAGAAGCGCCTGATAAGAGGCGCAGAGCGACAGATGGTCTTCCAGCGTCTGATGTGGGGCCTTGCGCAGCAGGCGTTTGGATAATTGCAGGGCCAGCGGCGCATTCGCAGAAATCTTTTCGGCCAGCGCGCGTGCCGCCGACAGCAAAGCATCGGGCTCAACCACGCGGGAGACGAGGCCCATCGCCTTGGCGGTATCCGCATCCACCGGGTCGCCGGTCAGGATCATTTCCGCCGCATGGGACGGTCCGATAATCCGGCTTAGGAACCAGGCCGCGCCATCGCCCGGTGCGATCCCGATTTTGACAAAGGGCGCGCCGAATTTCGCCGCCGTGCTGGCGAGGCGAATATCGCACATACAAACCAGATCCAGCGCCGCGCCATAGGCCGGACCGTTCACGGCGGCGATCACGGGAATTTCCAATCCCCACAGCTTGGGCGGAACCCGATGGATTCCTTCTGCATAGGCGCGTTCGATATCCGCCGCGCTGCCCGCGAACATATCGGTCTTGTCGCGCATATGTTTGACATTGCCCCCGGCGGAGAAGGCACGTCCCGCGCCGGTCAGGATGACACAGCGCACATCTTTTTCCACTGACACCTGATCCAGGGCCGCCAAAAAGGCCTCAATCATCGGTGCTTCAGAGAAGGCGTTCAATTCATCGGGCCGATTGAGGGTCAACGTGACAATGCCACCAGACTTTTCAAACAGAACGCGGGGGGCTGTCATATCATTAATCCTTCAGGCTTCCGGTGCGCGGTCGCGACGGGGGGAATGACCGAAAAATTCCCGGTAACATTTTGCAAAATGGCTGGCCGAGACGAAGCCACTGGCCAACGCCACATCCAGCACTGACATACTGGTTTGCCGCAACAGGATGCGAGCGCGCTGCATGCGCAATCCGAAATAATATTTGCGCGGTGTCGAATTCAGATACTTCCGGAACAACCGCTCCAATTGGCGCGTCGACAAGCCGACGACCTCTGCGATCTCTTCCCGCTCTAACGGGGTTTCCAAATTCTCTTCCATAAACTGGATGGCGCTCAACAATTTGGGATGGCTGACCCCGACCCGGAAGCGCAGAGCCATGCGTTGATGTTCCGACTGTTCGCGGATCTGCTTGTGCAGGAACCATTCGGACACATGGGTCGCCAGATCATGGCCATGGGAATGACTGATCAGATGCAGCAACAGATCGATAGAGGCCGTTCCGCCGGAACAGGTGATGATCTGACCATCAATTTCAAACAGTTCCTCTGTGATATCCAGATGAGGAAAGTCTTCCCGGAAACTATCGATATATTCCCAATGGATGGTGCAACGCTTGTTATCCAGCAACCCGGCATAGGCCAGCAGATAGGGCGCGGTGGATACCGCCCCGATCACCGTGCCAACCCGGGTCAGCTTGCGCACGAAGTTCAGCGCGCGGGGATCGCGGATTTTCTCCGCCCCTGTCCCGCCAACAACGAAGAGATAGTCAAAGCGCTTCTCCGTCGCGACAGATGTATTGGGCATGATATCGATCGAGTTAGAGGCTGGCACCGCCTGCCCATCCATCGAAATCATCGTCCATTCATATAATTTGCTCCCGGCAATAGTATTAGCCGCTCGCAAGGGTTCCACCGCTGAGGCAAAAGCCATCATCGAGAAACTGGGTAGCAGTAAAAAGCCAAATTGTTCGGGATCACCCGTCGCGCGCATTTTCATGGGCCTAAAATACTGCCTTATACCAAAAGAAAAAGCGCGATATTCACAATAATATTCAATAACCGTCTTGGGATGTCAGAAACAGACATTCGATCCTATGGTTCCCCGGATCCGATCGCTTCTTTTCGCTGGGCAATATAGGCATCAACTGATTCCAAACAGGCCGGATCAATCGCAGGCTCTTGATATTCCTCCAATACCAATTGCCACATATCCGTCGCACGATTGGTTGCCGTCTTACCGCCCGCAATCTGCCAATTCTCGCTGTTGGTCCAATCTGACAGGAAGGGTGCATAAAACGCAGTTTCATACCGCGCCATCGTATGATCAGAGCCAAAGAAATGGCCCCCAGGTGCGACCCCCCCAATGGCATCTACGCCCAGTTCCTCAACGGAGGTATCAATGGGCGACAGCATGCCCAGCATATGCTGAATGATCTCCACATCCACGATCAGCTTTTCGAAGGAGGCGACCAGCCCACCTTCCAACCATCCGGCGGCGTGATAGATAAAGTTACCGTGACCCATAACGGCACCAAACATTGCCATCATCGTCTCATAAGTCGCCTGGGCATCCACCGCGTTGGAGGCATTGCAGGCACTGGTGCGATAAGGAACCTTGTAACGACGTGCAAGTTGACCCCCGGCCAGATTGGCCTTGGCATTTTCCGGCGTCCCGAAAGCAGGGGCTCCTGATTTCATATCCACATTGGAAGTAAATCCTCCATAAACCACGGGTGATCCGGGGCGAACAATCTGAGTCAGGCACATCGCAAACAGGGCCTCGGCATTCTGCTGCACCAGAGCGGCTGCCATCGTTACCGGCGTCATTGCCCCCATCAGGGTGAAGGGCGTGACAATCGTCGCCTGATTAAGTTTAGCCATCTGGATCAGGCCTGTTGCCATATGTTCGTCCAGCTTGCGGGGGCTGTTAACGTTAATATTGCCAATACAGGCCGTCTGTTCCGCGATCTGATCCAGGGTCTTGCCGCTGGCCCTGGCAACAATCTCACAGGAATCCAGGGCGCGTCCGGCCCCGATCAACTGGTGATTGAACGCCTTGTCTGTATAGAAAATATTGGCGCGGGTTGAATCCATATGGCGGGAATTGGCTGGTAAATCAGTGGGGGCGACAGCCTGATTGCCCAGGAAACGGATGCAATTGAAGAACTGTGCAAATTTTGCCAGCTTGATGTAATCCGCATAATTACCCGCGCGGCGACCATTAATGGCGTCATGCACATTGGGCGGCCCCGATACCATTCCGAAATTGATGTGATTGCCACCAACCATGATCGTGTGGTCGGGATTGCGCGGCGTCAGCGTAAAGGTCTCAGGTGCCGTGGACATCAATTCCATTACCAGCGCCCGGTCCATACGCACCATCTCATTGGCGCGATCCACCTCGGCCCCGGCCTTGGCGTAATAATCCAGCGCTTCTGTGCCGTTTACTTCCAGGCCATGCTGTTCAATGACATCCAGACTGGCCTCGTGAATTGCTTCCAACTGATCGGCCGATAACGGGCACATCGGTGGATAAGGATTGATGACCGTTTTTGTCCAGGGAAGCTGCTTGATCCCGGCAGATTTACCGCGCCGATCCCGCATTGCTTGACGGCTTGATATTCGGGTCATTGCGCTTTGTCTCCCATAGCGGTTCATACTGCTGTCCTGGCGACAAGCATCCGCTATTGCAGGGAGATCAGTGTGCTATCTACGACATAAATTGCTTGTTTTTGCCATTTAGTTTGGCGCCTAAGTCGGATTGCTGCGGGATGTCGCTGGTAGAGGCTTTCTCAGTCGCGTTTCACGCAAGGCGATATAGGTCGCAGCCCCGAAAATCACCAACCCACCCAGCACCGTATAGAGGCCCGGCTGTTGTCCAAAGATGAAAAACCCCAGCAGGGCGGCCCAGAGCAATTTGAAGAAATCCATCGGCATGACCACGGCGGTCTCCCCCCGACGCAGGGCCTCTGTCAGCCCCAATTGTGCCAAGCCACCGAAAATACCAATCCCAACCAGCCATATCCAATGCTGTGGTTCTGGCCATGACCAAACCGCCAGAGCAAACGGCAGGGACAAGGGGGTCAACATGATCCCCATATAAAGGGTGATGGTCAGCGAACTATCGGTTTTTGAAATCTGTTTGATCACCAACATCGCAACCGCCCATAGAAGGGAGGACACCAGGACCAGACCGTGGCCCAGATCCACCTCTGAAAAACCCGGGCGAATGATGATCATCGCCCCCAGGAAACCGACCGCGATCGCTGCCGTGCGACGCCAGCCGACGGTTTCGCCCAGAACCGGAATGGCCAAAGCGGTGGCAAAGATCGGCGCGGTAAAGCCCAAAGCCGCAACATCCGCCAAAGGTGCCAGAGTCAAAGCACTGAAGAAGGCCAGCATCGCCCCCAAATTCAATATCGCGCGGATCGTCAACAATCCGGGTCGGGTGGCCTTCAGCGGCGCAAATCCGTATCGCAGAAACAACGGGGACAGGGCCAAGAGGCCAAACAAATTGCGGAAAAACGCGATCTCGAAAGGATGCAGGTCCTGGCCCACATAACGGATAGAGGCATGCATGCTGGAAAAGCATAGTCCCGCCAGAAACATCCATCCCATCCCAATCAGATTGGATCGACGCTGGTCGGTTGGGTTTAACATAATCTATCCAATAGTGTTGAGGTGGAGAGGAAATATCATAACAACTCAGTCTGCTTTCAAACCATCCTGGACCAGCTGAGAAACCGCACGCACGCCTGAGAAATAGGCACCATGCGCTGTGGTTTGCTGATCGGGGGAACATGCCTCTCCTGCCAGAACAAGACGATCATCAAACCGATCCGACAGGCCAGCACGAGAAGCAGAGCACCCCGGCAACGCCGCAGAATACCCGCCCAGGATCAAAGGATCTGTCGACCAACAGCTGGACACACGATCCAGGATTTTCGATCGCAACGAACTGCCAAACATCTCAACGGCTGCGGTTTCAGTATAATCGATTAAGGCTGCGCGCCCTCCTGCATCGGTTAGTTCCCGCGCCAGATCCCCGGCAATATACCCTTCCACGATCGGCTTATCGAATTCATGTGCTTTAACAATCAGCATCTTGCCGGCCTTGGGAATGGTATGGGCGGAAAGCCGTTCCCCCGGTGGCAGGATCAGCCCATCAGTGAACAGGGCAATCCGCTCCGCCAGCCCCATTGGCACATCCACCAGCGCCTTTTCCACGGCGGCAGGCAAGGCGGGCGTAAAGTGAATTGATCCTGATTTCAGAACCGCCGGGGATACGGTCACGACCACTGCCTTGGCCCGCAGGGTCCCTTCGGCACTTCCAACCGTCACGGAGGATCCAGTCCGGTCGATGGCATGAACCGGGCAGTCAAAGGTAACAGGCAACCCTTCGGCAAAACTGGCAATCAAGGCACCATACCCGTCCTTTACGGGCCAATCTTCGGCGGTCGCCTTGTAGCGCTGAATATCGTGGGTAGAGACCCGCGTTGGCGGCACGCCATTCATCGCCTCGCACCAACCGGTATAGACATCGTAAAACGGCGATGTCGTGTCGATCACAGAACTGCCCGCAACATCATCTTCCGCAATTTCATAGGCATTATCGCTAACCTGATAATATTTGGAACAGGCCTGGCGCGTCACCTCATCCTGGCGCACACCGTCACGGTAATAGGCCTCCGGCAGCGCGTCATGAGTCAGATTGATCGAAACCTCCTGCCCGCGCGATAAAGCCGTCGCCGCGAAGGGATTGCGCGATGCATGGTGCAGATAATGGCAGCCTAGATCATAGGTCACTCCACCTCTGGACACGGTATGCGCCCGACCACCAACACGGTCCGATGCCTCCAGAATCCGAAACTTCAAACCCGCCGCACGGGCCACCAAGCCAGCGCCAATACCAGCGGCCCCGGCACCGACGATCACCAAATCCAAATCAGTCTCACCCGACACACCAAACCCCTTTACAGAATCCATTTCACAAAAGCTGCCTTGATTAGCAGGGCCATCGTCGCGACACTGCCAGTAGAAACTAGTCATAAGCGAGGAACCCTATGTCCGTCACGATTTATCACAACCCCCGTTGCTCAAAATCACGCCAGACGCTAGCCCTGTTGGAAGAAAATGGCGTCACCCCCGATGTGGTTCTGTATCTGGAAGCCCCACCCAATGCCGCAACGATCAAGGATATTGTCGGCAAGCTGGGTCTGAGCACGGCACGCGACCTGATGCGCAAGGGCGAAGCGGCCTATAAGGAGCAAAATCTAAAAGAGGTGACCGACGAAGCCGCTCTGATCCAGGCTATGGCCGATACCCCCATCCTGATCGAACGCCCCATCGTCATAAAAGGCCCCAAAGCCCGCATCGGTCGCCCACCAGAGAGCGTTTTGGAGATTTTGTAGCCTAATCAAGATTCTCCCAATCCGGTGCTTTCAAAGCCGGTTCGCATCGTGTATGCAACGCGCCTAGCCCCCAGGGTCGCACTATACCGTAACGCTTCGATGAACCGGAGGCGCGTCCGCCCATGCCAAAACGTACTGATATTGATACCGTCATGATCATTGGGGCTGGCCCCATTGTGATTGGTCAGGCTTGCGAGTTTGACTATTCCGGCACCCAGGCCTGCAAGGCCCTGAAGCAGGAGGGGTATCGCGTCGTTCTGGTGAATTCGAATCCAGCCACGATCATGACCGACCCGCAAACTGCGGATGCCACTTATATCGAGCCGATCACCGCCGATATGGTCGCCAAAATCCTGAAGCGGGAACGGGCCGAGCGCCCCAATGACAAACTGGTCCTGTTGCCCACTATGGGAGGCCAAACGGCCCTGAATTGTGCGCTGGAACTGGAGAAGCGCGGTGTTCTAGACCTGTTGGATGTTGAGATGATTGGCGCGAATGCCGATGTCATCGACAAGGCGGAAGACCGCCTGCGGTTCCGCGATGCAATGGACAAAATAGGGCTGGAAAGCCCGCGCAGCCAACAGGTCGGCAGCATGGAAGAAGCCATGGTCGCCCTGGACATGGTGAAACTGCCCGCCATCATCCGTCCGTCCTTTACCATGGGCGGCACCGGCGGCGGCATTGCCTATAACAAGGACGAGTTCCAGAAACTGGTGAAGGGCGGCCTGGCCGCATCGCCCGTACATACGGTCCTGGTCGAAGAATCAGTGCTGGGTTGGAAAGAATTTGAGATGGAAGTTGTCCGCGACAAGGACGACAATTGCATCATCATCTGTTCCATCGAAAATTTTGATCCAATGGGCATCCATACCGGCGATTCGATTACCGTCGCCCCAGCCCTGACGCTGACTGACAAAGAATATCAGATCATGCGCAATGCCTCGATCAACTGCCTGCGGGAAATCGGCGTTGATACCGGTGGCTCAAACGTGCAGTTCGCAGTCAACCCAGCCGATGGACGCCTGGTGGTGATTGAGATGAATCCACGGGTATCGCGTTCGTCTGCGCTGGCCTCCAAAGCAACCGGCTTCCCAATTGCCAAGGTCGCAGCCAAGCTAGCCGTCGGCTATACGCTGGACGAATTGGATAATGATATTACCCAGGTGACGCCCGCCAGTTTTGAGCCCAGCATCGATTATGTCGTCACCAAGATGCCACGCTTCACCTTTGAGAAATTCGCTGGCGCAGACCCAACACTAACCACGTCGATGAAATCCGTCGGCGAGGCGATGTCAATCGGACGGACCTTTGCCGAAAGCCTGCAGAAGGCATTGCGGTCAATGGAAACCGGTCTGACGGGCCTGAATGAAATTGATATCGGCGAAGACAAGGACGCTTGGCGCGCGGCAATTTCAAAGCCCCTGCCCGATCGCATTCTTAAAATCGCACAGGCCTTCCGCTTTGGGATGACGGTTGCAGAAATTCATGCCGCCAACAAAGTTGACCCCTGGTTCCTGTCCCAGATCGAATTCATCGTGAAGGCCGAGAATGAAGTGCGCGAAAAGGGCTTGCCGCAAGATCGGCAAGGTATGCTGCGCCTCAAAAAATTGGGCTTCTCCGACATGCGTCTGGCGGAACTGACTGGCCAGGAAGAGGCTGCGGTGACCGATGCCCGCCATGCCCTGAATGTCCGCCCGGTCTATAAGCGGATCGACACCTGCGCCGGGGAATTCCCCAGCGCCACGCCTTATATGTATTCCTGCTATGAAGGCGATGGCCTGAACGAGCCGGAATGCGAGGCAGAAGTCACCGACCGCAAGAAAGTCATCATCCTGGGTGGCGGTCCAAACCGCATCGGCCAAGGGATCGAATTCGACTATTGCTGTGTCCATGCCTGTTATGCCCTGGCAGAGGCGGGATATGAGACGATCATGGTCAATTGTAACCCCGAGACCGTATCGACGGATTACGACACATCCGACCGCCTGTATTTTGAGCCTTTGACTGGTGAAGATGTCATTGAACTGGTCCGCAAGGAACAGACAAAGGGCGAAGTCGTCGGCGTGATCGTCCAATTCGGAGGTCAGACTCCGCTGAAATTGGCTGGTCCTTTGGAACAGGCAGGCATTCCGATCCTGGGCACATCGCCCGATGCAATTGATCTGGCGGAAGACCGTGAGCGGTTCCAGCACCTGTTGCAGGACCTGGACCTGCGCCAACCGCCTAATGGCATTGCGACTTCTGCTGATCAGGCCATCGCCATTGCAACGCGCATTGGCTATCCGGTCGTCATTCGCCCCTCCTATGTGCTGGGCGGGCGCGCCATGGAAATCGTCCATGACGAGGCGGAATTGCGGCGCTACATCACGTCTGCCGTGATTGTGTCCGGGAAAAGCCCAGTGCTGATTGACTATTATCTGCGCGACGCGATTGAGGTCGATGTGGATGCCCTATCCGACGGCGAAGATGTCCATGTTGCGGGCGTTATGGAGCATATTGAAGAGGCTGGCATTCATTCCGGTGACAGCGCCTGTTCATTACCGCCTTATTCGCTGCCCGATGCCGTAGTTGAAGACATGAAACAGCAGACCTACGCCCTGGCAAAGGCGCTGAAAGTGGTCGGTCTGATGAATGTGCAATACGCCGTTCAAGGTACCATCGTCTATATCCTGGAGGTGAACCCCAGAGCCAGCCGCACCGTGCCCTTCGTGGCAAAAGCAACCGGTGTGCCGATTGCCAAGATTGCAGCCCGGTTGATGGCAGGCGAGAAATTGAAAGATTTCGACCTGGTTTCCCATGCGCTGGGTAATCATATCGCGGTGAAGGAAGCAGTCTTCCCGTTTGCCCGTTTCCCGGGCGTTGATGTGATCCTGGGGCCGGAAATGAAATCAACCGGCGAAGTTATGGGACTAGATGTCGATTTCGCCCATGCCTTTGCCAAGGCGCAATTTGCCTGTGGCGCGGACCTTCCTGTCACCGGCACGGTGTTTATTTCGGTCAAAGACAGTGACAAGCCAGCGATTCTGGCCCCTGCCCAAATGATGGTTGATTGCGGATTGTCGATCATCGCGACCGGCGGCACGGCGCGTTATCTGGAAGAAAACGGTCTGCCGGTACGCCAGATCAACAAAGTGTTGGAGGGTCAGCCCCATATCGTTGACGAAATTATCAATGGCGAAGTTCAGGTAATTTTTAATACGACCGAAGGTCGCAAAGCCCTGGAAGACAGCTTTTCCCTGCGCCAAGCGGCCCTGAATATGCGGGTTCCCTACTACACAACGGTTGCAGGCGTAAAGGCAGCGGCACTGGCAATTCAGACGTTGAAGCAAGGAACCCTTGAAGTCGCGCCACTTCAATCGTACTTTCAAGGTTCGGCTTGATCGGTAACGATCGATAAAAGCGGCGGGGCATTCTGAAACGGCGTCCCTGATGGATACAGCAACATCGACAGGCATTTTATCGATGCCTGGCGAGTTTGGTGTGAGATAAAGGCCAGTGAGGGAGGAAAAACCCACCCCACGGCGAAAAGATGATGGATTGATACAATGCAAAAGGTCCCAATGACGTTGCACGGCTATGAGGCCATGACGTCGGAACTAAAATTTCTCAAGGGAACGGAACGTCCTGCAATCATTCAGGCGATCGCAGAAGCGCGTGAACACGGCGATCTGTCAGAAAACGCAGAATATCATGCGGCACGGGAGCGTCAGAGCTTCGTTGAAGGACGCATCGCGGAACTGGAAGACCAGTCCAGCCGTGCGGAAGTCATCGACCCATCAAAACTGGACGGGGAGACCGTCAAATTCGGCGCAACCGTTGTTATTGCTGACGGTGAGAGCGACGAAGAATCGACCTATCAAATTGTCGGTGAATTCGAAGCCGATCTGACCAAGCGGATGATTTCCGTCACCAGCCCGATGGCCCGTGCAATGATTGGCAAAGCCGTTGGCGATGTGTTCGAAGTTAACAGCCCTGGTGGCACCCGTGACTATGAAGTTGTCAGCGTCACCTTTAAATAAGCCGGTTTTTATAGGGCGGCTGACCTGGAAAGTTAATTATGAAAGAATTTTTTGCGCCTGTTAGTGACTGGTTAAATGCTCTTTTCGGCTATAACTTGTCTATCCATGGCTATATCGCAATCGTTCTAGGATTGATCGGTGTCTTTGGCTTGTATATCGCCTTGATGGTCCTGATCCGAAAGTCGCACTCGTCGGGTCATGATGATGCGGTACAGGATTACCGCGACCCACGCAAATAAGGAACTATTCACTTCCAGGGCTTATTCTAGGGCTGAGGTCGTTATTTAAATAACCGCATATAACGCGCGGCCCCTCTAACGGGTAAAACGACAGTTGACTTGCTTAGTATAAATGGCGAATGGATCGGAAACGGTGCTCGAATGCGCCTGTTTCCCTGTTTGAACATATCATGGCATGCCAAAACCAGCCCATAGTGAAAAGCGGCAGCGATGGATTTCTCTCAATCGATAGATCAGAATGCCCTGGCGAAAACCACACTAAGGGTCCAATCATTCTATGAATATTGGGTAAAAATTTGTGGCGATCAAAAGATACCGCTTCGCGATAACTTTGACCCTATGGCCATCCCAAAGCATCTTCCTGGCATTCTTCTTGTCGATGTCATTGGTATAACCGAAGCGGGGTTTGGGATTTTTAGGTATCGGTTGGCTGGAGACCTGGAAATTGAAGCGAGAGGTTTCAACCCAACAGGCAAGCTGGTTGAAGACGCCTATATCGCCGATACGGCTCAGGAAGCCTTGGATGTCTATGAATATGTTCGGACGCAGAAATCCCCCTTGCTGACGCCAACATCCTATAGAACCCGCTACAACGTACGTATCGAAGAATACTCTTTGCTGGTCCCGCTGACCAAAAATGGGACGGATGTTTCCCAAATTCTGGTTTATTCCGACGAGAGGTTAAGCGACCAACACCAATGAGTGTATCGCGCCACTTTAGTCCCGATAAGAATGATAAATTAATCAGCCTGATACCGCTATGACGTTATACCGAAGGCTAGACATATAATGACAGAAAACCCACCCTTTAACCCTGATGCTTTGGCGCATGCGACCCAGGGGGTGCAAGACTTCTATACTTACTGGTGCAAAATTCGGGGTGACAAGAAAATGCCCTGCCGTGCAGATTTTGACCCAATCGATATTCCCTATCATTTGCCCGGCATTCTTTTGGTTGATGTTCTCGCCACATCAGAAACGGGAGAACGCTGCTTTCGATATCGGGTCGTGGGCGATCTGGAAATAGAGGCGCGCAATCAAAATCCGACCGGATTATGGATAGAGGACGGGGCCTATCCCAATACAAAAGATCGAGCCTTGGAGACCTATAAACACATCCAGGGCAGCGCCGAACCTTTGTTTCGCGTGATTACAAACATCAATGCCAGGGGGGTACCAACAGACGAGTTCGTGTTGTTCGTTCCCTTATCCGAAGACGATGTCACTGTTTCGCAGATTCTGGTTTATTCCGAACAGCGCCCACGGCTTAATAAGCCTTAATTTTATGGCGTTTTCATTACACAATGACGACAAATCCCGACGGCCCCCCAGACAATAATCATTGCCCCGTCACGGCACAGCCATCTCGGAGTCATCGGATCTAGGCATTATCAGGGTCTGTTCAATGAACCCTGTGGGAGCCTAAGGAATGAAAAGACTCTTTGCTGCCATCGCTATGATGTTTGCAGTCGCCATCACCGGTACTGCCGCCAAAGCAGAGCCGATTAAGCTGGCCGTTACCGATTTGGTCGGTTTGGAAGAACTGCAACGCGAATTCGGAGCTTTTGTCGCCGTCTTGGAAAAGGCGACTGGCGAAAAATTCGAATTCCTGCCTGTCACCAATCGGACCGCCGCAGCGGAAGCCTTGCGCTTCGGTAAAGTGGATTTCGTTCTGACCGGTCCGGCCGAATATGTTGTCATGCGCAAGCGCACCAATGCCGAAGTTGTTGTTGGGTTTTCGCGCCCTGACTATTTCTCCGTCATCGTGACCATGGCCGAAAATGGCTATACTGTCCCGGCTGACATCAAGGGCATGAAGGTTGCCATGGGCTCTGTAGGCTCAACGTCAAAACATCTGGGTCCCGTTCAGATCTTGGCAGATTACGGCCTGAACCCGATGACCGATGTTGAAATCCTCAACACCAAAGTGCCGGTTGGCTGGGAAGCCATGAAACGAGGCGATGTCGCCGCTGCGGGTATGAGCAACACGAACTTCATGAAATACCGTGACAAGGAAGCGGAGGCAGGCACGTTCCAGCCAGGTGCCTTCCGAGTCATCGGTCGTGGACCGGACCTGCCCAACGACGTGTTGATGGCCGGCACTCATGTTGATAAGGCCATCGTCGATGTCGTCCGCAAGGCTTTCGCGGAACATTCAGACGAACTTGTTGCTGCAATCCTGACCGGGGAAGACAATCAGAAATATTCCGGCATGCGATTCCTCACCAATATTAAAGACGCTGACTATAACTACGTTCGCAGCATGTATGCTGCTGCGGGATATCCTGAATATGCCGACTTCATCGGCGATTGATCGGATACGGGTCATCGACGGCCCCAACGCCGTCGACCTTGAGCGGGAGGGCGCACAAAGCGCGCCCTCCCTTCCCCGTTTCACCGATGCCCCAGGAATCAATTCTAAAACCGCATTAGCGGTCAAAGGGTTGGGCAAGACCTATACGACGCAAAATGGGACCAACACCGTTCTGCGGGATGTCAGTTTTGCCATTAATGCAGGTGACTCTGTTGCCATCGTCGGTGCCAATGGGTCGGGGAAAAGCACGTCTCTGCGCTGTGCCATGCGTTTGATCGAGCCAACAACGGGCGAAATCTTTCTGGAAGGTCGCCCCTTGATGGGATTAAGCGGCCTGGCCTTGCGCAAGGCCCGCAGCAAAGTCGGCTTTGTTTTTCAGAAACATAATCTATCAACCCGTTTATCGGTGCTCAGCAATGTCCTGCATGGCGGATTTGCAAGAGGATGTGGCATTCGCAATTGGACCCACAGCATCGCCCCAAAGGAAGAGCGAGACCGAGCGCTGGATTGCCTGGATCAAGTTGGACTTGCTGATCTGGCTGGACGGCGGGCTGATCAGCTGTCTGGGGGGCAATCGCAACGCGTGGCCATTGCGCGCGCCTTGATGCAGGGGCCCAGCCTGATTTTTGCCGATGAACCCGCCGCCAGCCTGGACCCGAAAGCTGGGGAGGACATGATGGCACTGTTTTCTGATTTATGCCGACGCACCGGCCTGACACTGATCGTGGTATCGCACAATCTGGAACATGCCCTGGCCTATGCCGATCGCTTGATTGGATTGCAGGCAGGATCTGTCGTTCTGGATCGAAAAAGTACTGGCCTGACCCGAGAAGATTTGGCCTGGTTGTATGAGGAGACAGGCGCATGAGCCTGAACGAGACACTTACGCGGGCCATGCCACAGCGCTGGCAAGCACCCGGCCTAGTACCCAGCCTATTGTTCTGCGTCTTCATCGCGTTCTTCGCCTGGTCTTTGAGTCGCGCCGGGATCTCAATTCCAGATCTGATTGCAGGCATTCCAGCCATGGGCACCATCGCGTCTGAAATGGTACCCCCCGCAACAGACCGGTTATTGCCGATGATGAATTCCGTGCTGACAACATTCCAGATGGCGCTGGTTGGCGCGGGGATCGGGATTGTGTTGAGCTTCCCAATTGCCATCCTGGCGACCCGAACGCTGTCACCCCATCCAATCGTTTATTCCGCAACCCGCGCCTTTGTCAGCTTTGTGAGGACCGTGCCAGACTTGGCCTGGGCCTTGTTCTTTGTAGCTTCCGTCGGATTGGGGCCATTTGCTGGGACATTGGCCCTTATCATGGATACGATTGGCTTTTGCGGGCGTTTCTTTGCGGAAAGCATGGAAGAAGTTGACCCCGGCCCCAGCGAGGCTTTGGCCGCAATGGGCGCCAAACGGGCTGATATCATTGCCTGCGCCGTCGTTCCGGCCGCAACACCGGGACTGACCAATGCCAGCCTGTATTCCTTGGAAAAGGCTGTGCGATCCTCCGTCGTGCTGGGTCTGGTTGGAGCGGGTGGCATTGGTGCGGAATTGGCGGTTTCCATGGAAATGTTCCGCTATGATCAGGCCGCGACCATCGTTTTGATGATCTTTGTCCTGGTGCTGGGCGTGGAACGTTTCAGCGCCTATGCCCGCAGCAAGTTTCTAGACGGGGCAAGACCCAAGCTCTAAATACAATTAAGACTGAAAAAAGGACGCATACCATGCCAGACAGTGTTTCAGCGGCCGAAGTCACCGTGATCAACAATACACGGGCCTTGTTGCCAGAAGGCCTGCAAGAGGGTGTATCCATCGTCTTTCAAGGCGGAAAGATCGCCGAAATTACGGATCACACGATGGTTGCAGATCATGTCATCGACGGGTCCTCTATGACCCTGCTGCCCGGGATCGTTGACTTGCATGGTGATGCATTTGAGCGTGAGATCGCGCCCCGTCCTGGTGTCGCCTTTCCCTTGGATCTGGCGATTGAGGCGAATGATACGACCCTGATATCCAATGGGGTAACGACATTCTTCTATTCCATCACCGATGGGTTTGAACCCGGTGTGCGCAGCCGGGAAACCGTTCAGGGCCTGATCAACATTATTGAAGCAAAGCGCCCAACCCTGCGCAGTGACAGCCGTCTGCACATCCGCCACGAAACGGCAGCAACGGACGGCCATGACGAATTGTTGGATTGGATCAAAAGTCGCCGCATTGACCTGTTGTCGCTGAATGATCATCTGCCGCCCGTCGGGAATGAGGCTAAGATTAATCGTTACGTGGATGGCGCTTTACGGCGCGTAAAGATGCCAGCCGACGAGATGCTGGCCCTTATCCATGCCAGACAGGACCAGCGCGGGCTGGGTGAGGCCCAGGTTCTGGATTTGGCCGCAGCGGCCCATGAGGTAGGGTTGACCCTGGCCTCTCATGACGAAAGGACGGACGAAGATGCCGCCCAGGCAGCACGCCTGAAAGTTGGCATTTGTGAATTTCCCCTGACCGAGCGCTGCGCGGAACTGGCTGTTGGTCGCGGCGCTGCGGTGGTCATGGGCGCGCCAAACCTTGTGCGTGGTGGTAGCCATATCGGCGGCACCAGTGTGCGAGACGAAGTCGCCGCGGGGCGGGTGACCGTTCTGGTCAGCGACTATTATTATCCAGCCCTGTTGCGCGCGCCCTTTATGCTGGCGGAACTGGACATCTGCTCTTTGGCGGACGCCTGGCAATTGGTATCAGGCAATCCCGCAAGGGCAGCAGGCCTGGCGGGCGTGAAGGGAGAGATTGCAGTGGGCGCAGACGCAGATTTGCTGGGACTGAAATCACAGACAGGCGGCATGCTGAATGGCTATTCTGGGGAACTGGCCTTGGTCACCAGCCGGGGTAAAACCGTCCTTACATACTGAAAATCAGGCGCGGATCAGGCCAGATCTTCAATATCCACATCTGGGCCGACAGGAACGCCATATTCCCGCTTGGACGTGCGAATACCAATGGCGGAGCGCACATTTGCGACATTCGGGGCTGCCGTCAGCTGGCCGGTCAGAAAACGGTTATAGCTGTCTAAATCGCGGGCCACGACCTTCAAAAGGAAATCCGTATCGCCTTGTAGCATATGACATTCGCGAACCAGCGGCCAATCGCGCGCCATTTCTTCAAACTTGCGCAGATCGCTTTCGGCCTGACTGACCAACCCAACAAAGGCGAAGACGGTGACGTCGAAGCCCAGCATCTCCCCATCCAGATCTGCATGATATCCCCGGATAAATCCGGCTTCTTCCAACGCGCGCACGCGCCTGAGGCAGGGGGGGGCCGATATTCCTGCATTCTGGGCTAACTCAACATTCGTGATCCGCCCATCCGCCTGAAGGTCGCGAAGGATTTTTTTGTCGATCTTATCCAGTTTTGCCCGTCGCATTCATGCACCGTCCTGTCAGGAAATCATTGTTGCTTTGAATACAGGAGTTACTCTTTTCGCCCTGTTTGCGCAATATTATTATCTAATAACTTTCTCCAAAGTGTCTAGTGGGAGATACTTGCCCTGCCATGACAGGCGGGGCATAACCGCAGGCATGGTAGCAGATGACGCCCCTTTCGGCCCTGAAGCCCCGTCTTATTGTTGGGTCCTGACCGATGGTCGGGCTGGCAACCGTTCCCCCGCGCGCGGACTGGCCGAGGCCGTGGGCCTGCCCATCGTGGAAAAAACCATCACATTGTCCAAACCCTGGCAATGGCTGCCGGCCAAATACTGGCCCCAATGGCTGATCGGCAAGTCGATGGGCACGGATACCAGGGCATCTGATCCACTGACTCCGCCCTGGCCAGCCCTGATCATCACCTGCGGTCGTCGCAGCATTGGCCCCGCGCTTGCGGTGAAGCGTCGCAGCCAAGGACGAACCAGCCTGGTCCATATCCAGAATCCACGCATGGATCCCCGCGCATTCGATTTAATCGCCGCCCCGGCCCATGACGGGATTAGCGGTGACAGCATTGTAGTAACGACAGGATCCTTGCATGGCGTTACCCGCGCAAAGCTGGACGAAGCAGCCACCCATTGGCAGGCCCGCTTGTCCCATCTGCCCAGCCCCAGGATCGCGGTTCTGATCGGGGGCAGCAACAGTGCCTATCGCCTGGATGCAGAAACGGGCACTCGCATTGCCCAGGATTTGGCCAAAATGGCACGGGATTCCGGGGCGGGCCTGATGGTCACAACATCACGCCGCACAGACCCAGATGCCGCCACCGCGATCCGCGCAGCCCTGGCCAACGCCCCGGCAGTGATTTGGTCCGGAGAAGGTGAAAACCCCTATTTCGGATATCTGGGGCTAGCAGATCGCATCATCGTCACAGGCGATTCCGTCAATATGGTTTCAGAGGCTGCTGCGACGGAAAGGCCCGTGCAGGTCATCCAGCTCCCCCTCTCGGGACGGGCGTCAAAATTTGAACACTTCCACCGCGCGATGGAAGAAGCCGGTGCCACGCGTAAATTTGAGGGGGCTCTGGTTGACTGGGATTTTAACGCCCTAAATGATACCTCAACTGTGGCGCAAAGGGTGAGAGATATCCTGCGCCACAAAGGGGTGAATACGCCCAGCGGCATCTGATCCCTGCTTGCGACACGGTGTCAGATGGACATTGTCGACCGTTAAGAAGATAACAGGAATGCTGAAAAACCCATGAAAAAATAGGGGTATTTACGATGGATGCCGTAACACTAGCTCGAATGCAGTTTGGAGCGAATATTTCATTCCACATTCTGTTTCCAACGATCACCATCGCATTGGGCTGGGTGCTGCTATATTTCAAATTGCGCTATGCGCGCAGTGGCGACATGAAATGGATGGATGCCTATTTCTTCTGGGTAAAGATATTTGCGCTGTCTTTTGCCATGGGCGTCGTCTCTGGTATCACGATGAGTTTCCAATTCGGGACCAACTGGCCTGGTTATATGGAGCATGTCGGTAATATCGCTGGCCCTCTGCTGGCCTATGAGGTGCTGACAGCCTTTTTCCTGGAGGCTGTATTCCTGGGCATCATGCTGTTTGGGTTCAGCCGTGTTTCCAGCCGTGTCCATACAACGGCGACCTTCCTGGTTGCCTTTGGTACAACGGTATCGGCCTTCTGGATCATTGCCTTGAATTCCTGGATGCAAACGCCCGTTGGATTTGAGATGCGCGATGGTGTCGCCCATGCGACCGACTGGTTTGCCATCGTGTTCAATCCATCGATGCCCTATCGCTTGGTCCATATGCTGCTGGCCTCTGGTTTGACCGTATCCTTCCTGATTGCAGGCCTGTCCGCGTTCCGCTGGCTGCGCAGTGACCGTAGCCCCGGCAACCGCGCCGCCCTGAAAACGGGGGTAACCATCGCTGCCATTCTGATTCCCATTCAGATTTTTGCGGGCGACCTGCATGGCCTGAACACATTGGAACATCAGCCCGCCAAAGTCGCCGCGATGGAGTCGAACTGGGTCACACGCAGCAATGTACCGCTGGTACTGTTTGCCATCCCGGATCAGGAAGAGCGTGAAAACAAATTCGAGCTCGCCATTCCCAATGGGGCCAGTCTGGTCCTGAAACATGATCCCGATGGTGTCATTCCGGGCTTGAATGATTTCGTCGCCGCCGATGGGACAATTAATCACCCCCCGGTCGCGCCCGTCTTTTTTGCCTTCCGCATCATGGTTGGGGTGGGCGTCGCGATGCTGGCCGTATCCTGGTTGGCGACATGGTATCTGCGAAATGGCCGGGATCTTAGCTTCTGGTTGGCCTGGACTCTGGTGGGAATGGCCTTTTCCGGTTGGATTGCGACCCTGGCCGGATGGTACACAACAGAGATCGGACGCCAGCCTTGGCTTGTCACGGGCGTATTGACGACACAGCAGGCTGCCTCTGATGTACCCGCAGGTATGATCGCCAGCACGTTTATAGCCTATCTGGTGGTGTATGCTGGCTTGATCATCGCCTATATCGCGACGCTGATGTATGTCTCCGATAAGGCAGCCAAGCAGAAGAATGCAGATAATCAAGCTGAACATGGCTATCAATCGGCCTTCACATCCACCCCGGCGGAGTAGACATTATGGGCGAATTAAATGATCCGACCGTTTGGCTGCCGCTGGTTTTTGCGGGCCTGATGGGATTATCAATCCTGATCTATGTCATTCTGGATGGTTATGATCTAGGCATTGGCATGTTGATGATCATTGCAGAAGAAGACGAAAAGGACCGCATGATCGCGTCCATAGGTCCCTTCTGGGATGCCAATGAAACCTGGCTGGTTTTGGCTGTTGGCCTATTGCTAGTCGCCTTTCCAGCCGCCCATGGCACAATTCTGACGGCCCTGTATCTGCCGGTCGCGCTGATGTTGATCGGGCTAATTTTGCGCGGCGTCGCATTTGATTTCCGCGCCAAGGTTTCACCGCCGAAAAAGCCTTTGTGGAACACATTGTTCTTTCTGGGGTCGCTGATTGCCGCCCTGTCACAAGGATTCATGTTGGGCATGTATGTAATGGGCCTGGATTGGACACTTAATCATGTCCTGTTTTCCGGCTTAATCGCCTGCTGTCTAGCCGCCGCCTATATGACCATCGGGTCAACATGGTTGATCTACAAAATGGAAAATGCGCTGCAGAAGAAAGCCGTGACCTGGGCCAAGCGGGCCTTGATCTTCACTGCTATCGGCATGGGGGCGATATCCCTGGCCACGCCACTGGTCAGTTCCCGTATTTTCGACAAATGGTTCTCCTTCCCGGAAATACTGGCCTTGGCCCCACTGCCTATTGGCGCGGGTGCGCTGTTCCTGGCCCTGGTCCTGACCTTGCGCAAACTACCCAAGGAAGGAGATCGGCATTCCTGGCTGCCCCTGATTTTAACCGGCGGGATTTTTGTGATGGGATTTTTAGGCCTGGCCTATTCTTTCTATCCCTATGTCGTGCCAGAAAAATTGACGATCTATGAAGCCGCCGCAGCACCGGAAAGCCTGCTGATTATCCTGTTTGGAACCCTGTTCGTGCTGCCCGTGATTCTGATCTATACAGCCTTTGCCTATTCCGTTTTCCGCGGTAAGGCGACGGATCTGCGCTACGACTGAGGAACTTTCTGAAGTCTGCGCCCGCAGCCCGTATAGGCTTTACCATCCACCGTCATCGTTACGGTCAGGGGGGAATATTCCCCGCTCATAGCATCGCGACACCCTGAGTCCTTGCTGACAATGGTAATTTCATGGGCCTCTGTCCGAATGGTAAGGGGGTATATCTTCAGATGCGGCGGCGGTGTTTTGATAACCTGTGTGCCATAGTCCAACAGGATAAAGACACCCTGCTCCTCATCCATTTCCAACAGCCAGCCCGGCTCATTGCCGACCGCGCGGAAATCAACGCCGCGCACAGCGGCTGCCCGCCAGGGGGTATCAACAAGTTGACCTTTGCAATTGTCCAAGGAAACACCATCTGCGCCCTCGAACAGCGCCTCCTGCCCCTTCATAAACAGAAGGTTTCCAGCGGCATCCTGATATTTTTCGCCAGACGCGGACGGCACACGGAGCAGCATTAATCGTTTTTCCTGATGCAGGAACAACGCTTTATCCTCCCCCAATCGAACCTCGAACGCGCCCTCAGGACAGCGATAGGCGAAATAGGTAGGCGGCGTGTAGGGAATGCTGGCAGGCATGCCAGCACAACCAATCAGGAGGGAAGTCAGGCTGGTAAACAGTAAAAATCGAACTGCAGATCGCGCCCGATCAATCATTACCTCGACCACGCCCTTTCAAAAAACCCAACAGAACCGAAATCAGCCACAGGGGGATCACAATCACCGCCCCGATGACGATATAGCCTGCGCTCCATTCAATCGCGCCTTTGGCCATCTCATAAATCCGTCGCACGGTCGCGCCGAAATTGTTGAAGATGTCTTCCGGTGTCACATCGAATTGCACCAACAGCCATCCGATAATGAAACTGATCACCGCCAACTTGAAAAGCGTTGAGAGTATCCGGCTTAAATCAGGGCGCATTGTCATCCTTCCCAACAGAAACGGGGTCCAAACTCTACGTCCAGACCCCAATATCCATACTGTCACCATCAGATTTCGGCAAGGGGCCTAAGCAGCCGACATATCCTGACCCGCCAAGGCACGATCAATCAAGGCGATGGTTTCCGGCAGACCATAGAGGGCGAAGAAAGAGCCGATGCGTGGCCCCTGCTCTTGACCCAACAGGATTTGATACTGTGCCTTGAACCAATCGCGCAGGTTTTCATAGCCGTGGCGTTTACCCACTTCATAGACCTGAGTCTGTATTTCTTCCGCCGTTGCCGAAGGTTCAAATCCAGCCAGCACATCCCGCAGATCCAGCAAGGCCGCACGATCTTGTTCGTCCGGTTCTTTAAAGGTTTTGTGGGGCTTCACAAAATCTTGGTAATATCGAATAGCGAACCCCACTAACTGATCCAACAAAGGATCACTTTCTGGGGAGGCCTGAGGTGCATAACGGCTGATGAAGCCCCACAGAACCTCTTTATCCTCTGTGTTGCAGACTGCGGCCAAATTCAGCAGTAAGCTGAAGCTGACCGGTGGCACATCCTTGGGCACATCACCCTGATGGATATGGAATGCCGGGTTTTCCAACTGCTGCTCTGGTGTTTCCTCTGGAAACTTCGCCCGGAAGGTCAGGTAATCATCAACCGCTTTGGGAATAACATCGAAATACAAACGCTTGGCCGTGCGGGGCTTCTGGAACATGAACAGGCCCAGACTTTCGTCTGGGGCGTAGGTCAGCCATTCTTCCATCGACAGACCATTGCCTTTCGACTTGGAAATCTTCTGGCCTTGATCATCCAGGAAAAGCTCATTGATTTGCGTTTCTGGCGAGGGCGCGCCTAAGGCCTGGCAGATGCGTGTGGAGAGCTTGACCGAGTCGATCAAATCCTTTCCAGACATTTCGTAATCAACCCCCAAAGCATACCAACGCATGCCCCAATCCGGTTTCCATTGTAGCTTGCACCGACCGCCTGTGACCGGGGTTTCAACCTCATGCCCATCGGGGTGGCGATAGACAATTGTCCCGGCCTTGGCATCCGTATGCAGTACCGGCACCTGATAGACTTCGTTGGTTTCGGGATCGATGGGCAGGAAGGGGGAATAGGTTTCCCGCCGCTCGTCCCGCAAAGACGGCAGCATGATCTTCTGAACCGCCTCATAACATTCCAGCACGCGGATCAGGGCATCATCAAACCGACCTGAGAAATAGTATTCCGTCGAGCTGGCGAATTCATATTCAAAGCCAAAGCCATCCAGGAAATCCCGCAGCCGGGCATTGTTATGGGCACCAAAGCTGTCATGGGTGCCAAAGGGATCAGGCACCTTGGTCAGGCGCTTGTTCAGGGCGGCTGCCAGCAGATCCTGATTGGGTACATTGGTTGGCACCTTACGCAACCCATCCATATCGTCGGAAAAGGCCAGCAATTTGGTCGGAATGTCGCTCATCAATTCAAAGGCGCGCCGTACCATGGTGGTGCGCAGCACTTCGCCAAAGGTCCCGATATGCGGCAGGCCAGACGGGCCATAACCCGTTTCAAACAGGACATAGCCTTTTTCTGGCTGTTTATTCTCATAGCGTTTCAACACCTTGCGCGCTTCTTCGAAAGGCCAGGCTCGGGCAGTGAGGGCTCGATCGCGCAGTGTCGTTGTCATCGCTTCATCTCATTCTTGTTAAAGGTGGCTTGTTAAGGGTAATCGGCATAATGCGTCAAACGCGCCGGAAACTAGGCTTGGCGGCACGGTTCGTCAACTATTGGAGGCTTAGGGGGATTATTCTGAAACCAGGCCCAGATCAATTTCCAGAGCAGCACACAGCATTTGCCCGATCATAATATGCATTTCCTGAATGCGCGCCGTGGTATTGGACGGAACGATAATCATCGGATCTGCAAGGCCAACCAGCTTACCGCCATCCCGCCCGGTCAGGGCCGCAGGGGTCAATCCTTTGCGACGGGCCATTTCCAGCGCCAGGGTCACATTCGCGCTTTGTCCCGATGTTGTAATGCCAACAGCCACATCGCCCGCACGACCAATTGCCTCAATCTGGCGGGAGAAGACATGGTTGAACCCCATATCGTTACCAATAGCCGTCAGCGCAGAGGTATCGACGCTGAGCGCCAATGCCGCGATCGGTGCGCGATCGGCGCGGTAGCGCACGGCCAGTTCGGTTGCCAGATGTTGGGCATCCCCGGCACTACCACCATTGCCAAAGAACAAAATCTTGCCGCCACGCCGGATGCAACTGCCCCAAACGCTCAGCATCTTGGCCATATCCTCACGGCATGCCTCATGCGTCCGTGCAAGGACGGAGGCATGTTCGGCAAATTCATCGTCAAAAAAGGTCTCTGAAACGCTCATGGCGCGCAGACTACTCTGCGTCTGCCGCCCGAACAAGCGCCGCTTCACGCTGAAACAGAGCGGCATCAAATGCGGCTAATTGCCGTTGCACCCGGCCATACAGCGTATCTGCGGGATAGCTCCCGGACTTACCTAATTTTCCGATCTTCAGCCCCGTCATCAGAGCCGCAGCTTCCTCAACAGATCGGACCGTATAGAGATGAAATTTCCCTGCGGCGACGGCATCGCGAACGGCATCGTCTACCACCAGGCCATCGGCAACCGACTGGGGCAGAACAACCCCCTGGCTTCCAGTCAGGCCACGTGCCACACAGAGCTTGAAGAATCCCTCCACCTTATGATGAACACCACCAACGGCCTGAGCATCACCGCGCTGATTAACAGAACCCGTGATTGCCAGATCTTGGCGCAAGGGCGCACCGGCCAGATCCGACAGCACCGCAATCAGTTCCGCCATGGAGGCACTGTCCCCTTCCACACCACCATAATTCTGCTCAAAGGTGATAGAGCAATTAAAAGACAGCGGTGCTGTGCGCGCAAACAAACCCGATAGATACCCCTGCAGCACCATCGCGCCCTTTTGCTGGATTGGCCCCCCCATTGCGATTTGGCGTTCGATGTTCAACACACCGTGACGCCCAACACTGGCCCTTGCCGTGATGC
>JARGPE010000002.1:28604-33477 GCA_029212835.1 Alphaproteobacteria bacterium
GGTCCACCAAAGGCATGATCCCCGGTATCACGGACCGTCAGCCCATTGATTTGGCCGACCACCGACCCTTCGGTCGCGATCATCACCAAACCACGATCAATCATATCCTGGCTGCTGATCTCCACACGGTTGTTGCGTTGTTCCTGAAGCTGGCGTGCGGCAACCAGATCGGCCTCTGTCAGCGCCTTTTTACCCGCTACGCGCACCGACGCTTCAGACACCAGATCATCCAATAGTTCTAGACTGGCCGACAACAGTGTCCGGTCACCAATCATCCGCGCCGCAAGGCCCAGGAGATAGGACACCGCCCCCTGATCCAAGCTCCGGCCATTCTGCGCCTTAGCCCGTGCCTGCAAAACAGTGCCATAAACAGCCAGATTGGCCGCGTTGGCTGGCATATCCTGGGCAATATCAGCCTTGACCTTGAACAGAGCGCGAAAATCAGGCGATGGGGAATATCCGCCATAGTAAAGGGCGGGGGTGCCAACGATCACTACTTTTAATGAAAGGGGAATGGCCTTTGGTGAGGGCGCGCCTGTAACCGGCATTGCATTCTGGCGATGCCGCTCCTCAATCCGGATAGACCCGTCCCGCAGGGCAGAGATCAACGCCTGCCAACTGCCAGGCTCAGCCGCCAACGCATCCGCCCGCAGCACCAAAACTCCGCCATTTGCGCGATGCAGCGCGCCAGGACGGATCAAGGTGAAATCTGTTTCCAGATGGGAAGCTCCAGGGCGATACTGAATTTGCCCGAATAAATTCTCATAGGTCGGCGCAGATTCCAGAATAACTGGCGGGCAACTGGCGTCACCATTATCGACCAGTAGATTGACGGCATAGCGCTGTTCTGGCTTTTCCACTGGGATCGGTTGGCCCTGTGGGTCAACAGCCGGCCCAAAACTGAGCAAATGATCCAGAATGTCTTGTTCCAATTCAACGAACCAGCGGTTCAATCCCTGCCCGGCAAATTTCTTAATCAACGGCTTTAACAGAACGCCGCATGCATCCTTGGCAACATCCTGAGTGATTTCAGCGATCGACTGCATCAAACCAGCGCGATCTTGGGTGATCTCCCGATTAACCTCCTGCAATCTTTCAATCAGATGCTTGGCATTGGCGGTCATGGCATCACGGTCTTCCGGCGGAACTTTCTCCCAGGACAAGGCCGCCCCATCAGGACCTGCCGGGGCAAGAGCAGGTCCCTGTTCCCCCTGAAAAATGCCCAGGCCGACAGCTGCAGCCTCTCCGCGCAGCACGGCCAAGGACGCTTCCGCCTTTTTGGTCAAACGCTGGGTGACAGCCTGAACCCGTGCTTGATAGGAATCGCTTTCAAATGTCTGCTTTAAGGCTGTGCGCAGTTGAGCGATAAATTGCTCCATCTCATGGCGCAGTTTTCTGCCAAACCCGGCAGACAATGCAAAAGGCTTTGGTCGATGGGCGCGCAAAAAATTATTCAGATAGACCCAGTCGCTGGCGGGCCTATTCTTGGATGAACATTCTTGCAGATAGGCCAGGGTTTCCGTCATCCGTCCGGCCCGATCCGGCCCCAGAACGAAGATGTTAAAACCCGGCATTTGCATCGACAAACCAAAATCAAGTGCCTCACGCGCCCGTTCGTGGCTGGACATATCAAACAAACGAGCCGCTTTACGTGGCTTCCATTTAAAGCGCGGGATGCCAACTTTGTCGGCCTCTAAACTGCGCGCAGCCATACTTTCCTCCACCGAAACATTTGATACCATTATGTTATAATCATTATTCTGACATGGGGTCAGGCTAAGCCGATACAATAGTTTGGGAAAGCCAGATTTTGCGCGCGGCAGAGCACGACAGAAAACCTTGCCTGTTAGACGGCATCCGATATTCTCCTGCCCATGACTGTGACATTAGATAAAATCTATCGCTATCCCGTGAAGGGAATGGGCCCAGACCCACTAGAAAATGCTGTTTTGCAGGCAGGTGACGGCTTGCCTTTTGATCGTCATTGGGCGGTCGTGCATGGGTCCAGCAAGGTTGATCCTGCCGCGCCGACCTGGGCCAAAAAGGTTAACTTTCTGTGCCTGGCGCGCGATGAAAAACTGGCACAGTTGGACATCGCCTTTGATGAAGATACGCGCACCCTAACCGTCCTGCGCAAGGGCAAGCAGATCAGCCGCGCCAAGCTGGACGATCATATGGGCCGAACCCTGTTACAGACATTTTTGACGGGTTTCATGCCCGATGGCCCACGTGGCAATCCAAAAGTTGTGGAGGCCCCCCAAGGCGTGGCTTTTACTGATGTAGAGGCCGCAAAAGTTTCCATCATCAACTTGGCCAGCGTAAAAGACATTGAGCGGGTCACCCGGGAACCAGTGGATCCGATGCGGTTTCGCGGCAATCTGTATCTGGATGGATTGGATGCTTGGGCAGAATTCGACTGGGTTGATAAGCAGATCAAGATCGGTGACTGCGTCTTGCAAGTGCTGGAGCGGATCGACCGCTGTGCTGCAACCAATGTCAATCCACAGACCGGTGCTATTGATATGAATATCCCGCTGAGCCTGAGACGGGGCTTTGGTCACATTGATTGTGGTATTCACACCAAGGTGGTTACCGGCGGCACAATCAAACAGGGCGATACGGTCACCGTGCTCTAGAGCAAATCCCGAGCAAACGGAATCGTTTGCGACGACGTATTTGCTGAAAAAATAAGCCGTAAGAGCATCTTGTGTGAGCTCATGCGAGCGCATGATGCTCTAGGGCACAGATACGACGATCAGCCTTCGATCTCTTCCCGCAGAATTTCCAGTTCCAGCCATTTTTCCTCTGCCACGGCCAACGCAGACAGCGTTGTCTCCAGGGCTTTTGAGGTCTTTTCTGCCAGTTCCCGCTTTTCTGTGAAAACTTTCGGGTCCGCCAATACGGCTTCTAGTTTTACTTTCTGTGCCCGCAGCGTTTCGATCTGACCGGGCAGGGTTTTCAGGGCCTCCCGTTCTTTCATGGAAAATTTGCGCTTTGCCTCAGATGTGGTAGCGGTCAGCGTGGCCTTCGCGGCTGATTTGGTCGATTTCTGAGCAGCAGCATTCTCTTTGATATCGCGAATGGCACTGCCACGCTGGTTCAGCATATCGCTATAGCCACCCGCATATTCCTGCCAATGACCTTTGCCCTCGGCAACCAGAACCGATGTGGCAACGCGGTCCAGGAAGTCACGATCATGGCTGACCAGAATGACTGTACCTGGATAATCGTTCAGCAATTCCTGCAACAAATCCAGAGTTTCAAGATCCAGATCATTTGTCGGTTCATCCAAGATCAACAGATTGGATGGCCGCGTCAGCGCCCGGGCCAGCATCAAGCGACCCCGTTCCCCACCCGACAAACGCCCAATCGGCTGGCGGGCCTGTTCCGGGGTGAACAGGAAGTCTTTCATATACCCAATAACATGGCGCGACTGACCATTCACGATCACCTTGTCGCTGTCACCGCCAGTCAAGGCGTCCTGCAAAGTGACATCGGGCTCCAGCTCAGCCCGGCGCTGATCCAATGTTGCGATTTCCAGTGCGGTCCCCTGAATGGCGGTGCCACTGTCTGGCGCCAATTCCCCAGTCAAAAGCTTGAGCAAGGTTGTCTTCCCCGCCCCGTTTGGGCCGATAATACCCAACCGGTCGCCCCGCAGCACCCGCAACGACAGGTCTTTGACAATCGCGCGGTCACCGAAGGATTTTGACATATCCTCTGTTTCCATGACGCGCTTGCCAGACGTGCCAGCATCCCCGGCGGCCAGCGACACCGTGCCCTGGGCGCGGCGATACTCTTTGCGATCCTGACGCATGCTGACCAAATTGCCCAACCGCTTCTGATTGCGTTTACGCCGCGCAGTCACGCCATAGCGCAGCCAGTCTTCTTCCATCGCAATCTTACGATCCAGCTTATGGCGGTCCCGCTCTTCTTCTTCCAGTGTCTGGTCGCGCCAGGCTTCAAAGGCTTCAAAGCCACGATCCATTCGGCGGGCGCGTCCCCGATCCAGCCACAGCGTTGCCTTGGACAGTTTCGTCAGAAAGCGCCTGTCGTGGCTGATCAGGATCAGGGCGGATCGCAGGCCCATGATTTCCTCTTCCAACCATTCGATGGCTTCCAAATCCAGGTGGTTCGTCGGCTCATCCAACAACAGGATATCAGGCTCTGCGGCCAATACCCGTGCCAGGGCGGCACGACGCGCCTCTCCCCCAGACAAAGTCATCGGATCTTCCGCGCCAGTCAGTCCCAGGCGTTCCAGCAGATAGGCAACGCGATAGCCTTCCATGTCCAGATCCAGCCCATCCTGAGCATAATCCAGCACTGTCTCGTATCCAGACAGATCAGGCTCTTGCGGAAGATAGCGGATGGTGGTGCCGGGATGGACCCAGCGCGTGCCTGAATCGGGATCAATCTGGGCCGCTGCAATTTTCAACAGGGTTGATTTTCCAGACCCGTTGCGCCCAACAAGACACAGGCGTTCGCCCGGTCCAATAGCGAGGCTGGCGCCATTCAGCAGCGCATGACCGCCAAATGTCAGGTGGATATCGTCGAGTGTCAGGAGTTGTCTTGCCATGCCCCGCGATGTACGCGTCCCACCCGATCTCGGCAAGCGAATTGACGGTCATTTCGCCGGAAAATAACGGTTTACAGAGAAAGTTCATCCCAACGGCGCAAATATATCCGAAACCAAGGGGTAAATGCCTGAGGAGTCTCCAACACTTCATCGCGCAATTGGACCAGTGATATCCACCGGGTCTCACTCACTTCATCAGGGTTTGGTGACAGTATGACGCTGTCGACATCCGCCTGCCCCCGGAAGACAACGACCTGTTCATGCTCCCACAATCCGCCCCCAACATCGGCGCGATACTCA
>JARGPE010000002.1:33487-41039 GCA_029212835.1 Alphaproteobacteria bacterium
TTGTGCGGCGTTCCAAAGGAACGGTCAGCCCCAATTCCTCCCGAATACGACGGGCGGCACAGGCCTCGTGGCTTTCCCCAAAATGCGGATGGGTGCAGCAGGTATTCGCCCACAGACCGCCACAATGATACTTGGACGCCGCGCGTCGCTGAATCAGCAGGTCGCCCGATTGAGAGAAGACAAAGGCGGAAATCGCCTGATGCAGCACGCCCAGACGATGGGCCTCCATCTTCTCAATCGGATACAGGGATTGATCCGCCGCAATGCCGGGGATCATGCCAGATGCGTTGACCGCATCCGATTTGGGCGGAACATAGCTCACGCCGTTGCCCGGTTAAGGCCCATCTGGGACCAGATTTCCGACAGGGCATTGATCAATTTGTCGACATCCTCGTTTGTATGAAGGGGCGATGGCGTGACGCGTAGGCGCTCCGTCCCCCTGGCAACCGTTGGGTAATTAATCGGCTGAACATAGATGCCATATTCATGCAGCAGTTGATCGCTGATCTGTTTGCACAGAACCGGATCGCCGACCATGACCGGCACGATATGGCTGGGATTGGGCAGATGCGGCAGACCCGCTGCATCCAACCGGCGACGCACCAGCGCCACACGCTCTTCCTTGCGGTGCCGTTCAATCTGGCTGATCTTCAAATGCTTCACACTGGCCCGCGCACCAGCCGCAATGGCAGGCGGCAAGGCTGTAGTGAAGATAAAACCAGCGGAGAAGCTGCGCACGAAATCACACAAAGCTTCCGAGGCCGCGATATAGCCGCCAATCACCCCAAACGCCTTGGCCAGGGTTCCCTCAATCACCGTCAGGCGATGGGCTTGGCCCTCACGTTCAGAAATACCGCCGCCGCGCGGCCCGTACAGGCCCACAGCATGGACTTCATCCAGATAAGTCATGGCGCCATATTTGTCGGCCAGATCACAGATTTCCTTGATCGGCGAGACACAGCCATCCATCGAATAGACGCTTTCAAAGGCGATCATTTTCGGACGATCTGCTGGCAGGGATTTCAACACCCGCTCCAGATCCGCGACATCGTTATGCTTAAACAGAACCTTATCAGCGCGAGAGTGGCGAATGCCCTCAATCATCGAAGAATGGTTTTTCTCGTCCGAGATCACGATGCAACCCGGGATTTTGGACGCCAGCGTCGACAGGGTGGCCCAATTCGACACAAAGCCCGATGTGAACAGCAAGGCTGATTCCTTGCCATGCAGATCGGCCAATTCCTGTTCCAGCAGCACGTGATAGTGATTGGTGCCAGAAATGTTGCGGGTGCCCCCAGCACCGGCGCCACATTTATCCATCGCCTCATGCATCGCATTCAGAACTGTCTGATTCTGTCCCATGCCCAGATAGTCATTAGAGCACCAGACAGTGACCTCCCGCTCTCCATCCTCGGCGTGATGCGTGGCCCGGGGGAAATTCCCACGGTGGCGTTCCAGATCGGCAAAGATCCGATAGTTCCCCTCTTCGCGCAGGCCGCTCAGAGCATCCTGGAAAAAGCCTTCGTAATCCATGGTCAACCTCCCACTCAGGTTCTTGGGCCCTGTTAGGCCTGTGTTATCCTTCTACGGCGTTCCCACAGCGGATGCGCTGCGTTCCACAGTGTCAGGTGCCGGATCCACCGGCCGGGTTTTTGTCTTGGGCGTTGTTGCCCACTTCCAAAGGGCTGCATCCTGGATTGGCAGCACCAGCAACCAATGTTCCAACAAGGCGAGCGCCATCATCGTGCCGACCAACATCGCCGCTGTGATCTGGAATTCACTGCCATGAGCACCGTGATAAATCAGTGCCGCCAAAACGGTTCCCGCCGTCACCGACAGGGCGAAAAAGCCATTGATACGGCGCGTCCCGAAATAGCTTTTCAGGTAAGCCAGATGCGGCGGCAACAGATCAGAGGCTAAATTGGCCACGCCAAAAAAGACATTCAATTTCGCGCTGAGCCGCATCACCCACAGCACACCAAAGGTCCACCAGGCGACCCGGTTAGTGCCATTTTCTGACAGTAGGATAATCACCAGGCCGGAAACCAGAATGGCCAATTCGTGATACAGCAAAGTCCCTGCGGCCAGCACGAATTTCTTACCAGCGCCCGTTCCTTTCGGCAGCGCATGCTGAACCGGGCCCGTGACATAGCCCAGCAGGAAAACAACCTCGTTCCAGGCCCAAATCCCCAAGCCACAGCCAAAAGCCAGATAGGCCCCCCTGACGGTTTCAATATCCCGGGTCAGCCATACACCGACACGGCTGATTGCCAGGATCACGGTCGTGGCTGTCAAAATCCATCCCCGCGCCTTGGGCGCACGGCCATCGGTCATGAAGACCAATCCAGTGGAAAACCACCAGATGAAAACCGCAAAGAAGAGAGGGATCAGATATGTGTCCATCCTATCCGTAAACCTCCTACCAGGCCGGCTGCATACGGCTGGTTTCAGGAATTTCATTGCTAATCGTCGGCAACATATACAGCCGTGCGAAGGTCGCGCCCGCCGCTAGGGTCAACGCCGCCTTCTTGATCCGTCCCGCGCCCTTCATTTTGTCATTCAGCACCCGCAGGCGCTCGAAGCCCGCGCGCAGTTTTGGATTGTCTGTATCCAGTGTGAAGGGGAAAACCTGTTTGCTGATTTCAGAGCAGATGTTGAAGACCTTATAATCATATTCCGTTGGGTCGAGATGGGCGGCCTTGTGGAATTCAGGACGATTATGATCGCGCACATACATGGTCGCATATACCGCCATCAGGAAGAAACGGATCCATAGCTTGTTATGACCCTTCAGCAATTCTGGCTGAGAACGCATCAATAAGGCAAAGGCCTCACCATGGCGGAACTCGTCATTGCACCAGCGTTCGAACCATTTGAAGATCGGGTGAAAGCGCAGTTCCGGATGCTGCTGGAACTGCCGGAAAATTACGATATAGCGGGCATATCCGATCTTCTCTGACAGATAGGTGGCATAGAAAATGAATTTGGGCCGGAAATAGGTGTATTTCTTGGCCTTGGTCAGGAAACCCAGATCGATCCCGATATTGTATTCTTTCAGCGCGTCATTGATGAACCCGGCATGGCGGCTTTCATCCCGTGCCATCAGTTTGAACAATTCGCAAATATCTGGATTGGACCCGCGCTTGCGCATTTCGGCATACAGGATGCAGCCAGAAAATTCCGACGTCATGGAACTGACCAGAAAATCGACAAATTCACGGCGTAAGGCAGGGGGTAGATCATCCAGATTGGTCGCATCCCAATTTTCATCTTTCTTGAAATGCAGGCGATTTGGGTCACTGCGCATTTCCGCGATCAGTGCGTCCCATTCCTTGCGGACCGGGGTCACGTCCATCTTGTCCAGGGCATCGAAATCAGTGGTGTAGAACCGAGGGCTCAGAACCGTCGATTCCTTGGCGATGTTCAATGTGTCATCGGTTGTGATCGACATACTGGTGATGGTCATTTGGCATCTCCTGCTGAAAAGCTGACTTCCAATAGCTCCAGGCATTCAAGGCGACCTGTAAGCATGGTCCAGGCCCGTTCCACCCGACCGGCACGCTGCACTTCTGCGGTGCGGAACAGGGTGAATTTGGACCCATAGGGGGCGACGATCTTGTCCCCCAAGACCCGAACCGTATCGCCCGGCCCCACCGGAACATTTGCCTTTAAATCGACATGGGCATAAACGCCGTCGAATGTGTTTTCGACATCCACAACACAAGGCACTTCGGACACCAGCCGCTTGAAGAAATGCGGGTTTGCGTCGGGCTGAGGGGCGAAATTCGCGTTCATATCACTCTCATCCTTACGAGGCATGGGCGAAAAACAGGCGACTGAAGGCTTGCGCATTGGTCGGTCCGAAGGCGTTCAGGAATACTTCCCGTTTGGTTTCCGGATCTAACAGGACCAGGGCACCATCCGTTGTCAGGATCAGTTGAAACGGCGGGGTCGGGCCGATCCCCATCGAACGACGCTCCCGGGCGAAGCCGCGCAGCACGCCCCGAACAAAGCCATCTTCCTTGGGCTCCACAGCGGTGATCACGGCGTATGTTTCACCATCCAGAACCGCGATGGCACCATTGGGCTGATCGGCGAAGGAAATAGCGCGGGTGCGGGTTTCCCCCGCCTCCAGAATTTCCTTAACATCCGCGTCACGCTTGGCCGTGATCACATGCTTTTGATAGCTGGACCAGGCCGACAGAATGATCGTCAAACCAACCATTATGGCAACCGCTATCAACAGAGGCCGAGGCACTGCTGTATCATGGTGGTGATGGACTGGTTTCATCGGATCATTCCTTTAGCGTGCCACAGGTTAATCAAAATGTTCACTCTGCCGGTGCCGGCATCATGTCCGGTGCGTGCTGGGCCTCAGTCTTCTCCTCCATGAAGGAGACAGGGTTGCCAGCAATGGCATCAGCCAAGAGCTGAGCCACTTTTTCCGGGTTTTTCACCGCACGCAGCATCGGCTGCGGACGGGCGAATTTCATCGGACGCACGAAGGGCCACATATGGATATAACCAACCCGATGCGGTCCCCCGAAATCCAGCGGCAGGTCTCCTGTACCGTCCCCGCAAATCCGCATATCTGCAGATTTCACGAGTGAGAATGGCAGGTTAACCGTCAGGGTCATGGCCAAGCCAAACCGCATTACCAGCCGCCTGGAGGTGATCGTGTAGACCGTTGTGCGGGCATAGAACCAGGCCAGCACACACAGGACACCAACCGTTGCCGCCGCAACCGGGGCCATCATCGACAAGGTTCTGCCGATATCTACCAAGGTTTCGCCATCGTGATACCCAGAGGCTGCGCCCCAGGCCAGCAGGATGGCAAAATAGATCGCGATCTTGCGGACATGAAACACGCGATAGGCAAGCCCGGTCCAGCTCGGCTTCCCCCGCCAGAGGATGCGTTCATCCTCCGGTGGGGTTTCCGGCAGGCCCTCAACGGGTTCAAACTCGTGCTCGCCAAAGACTGGGGCCGATTTCATAGCAACGGCTCCGAACGGGACGGTGTGGCATACAGGGTGCCGCCGCCGTAATATCCACAGATCTTATCTTCTTCCAAGCGTGTCACCACATCTGGATTTTTGGTCGCAGGAACCTGAACGAACTGGCTGCCCAGGATTGATTTGACCTTGATCTGCTTGCGTTTGGCATCCACCCGCAGCATCGTCATCGGCAACAGGCGCATGCCCGCACCGGGGACGTCGACTTCCAGATAGCGGATGATGGATTCGCCGGTATCGACCCAGATATCGGCAACCTTGCCGCCGACAGTGCCATCGGCGCCAACGACATCCATACCGCGAGGATCTGGATCGTCTTCATCAACATGGAAGCTGCCTGCAATCCGCATTGGCTTCAGTTTCGGAGAACCGTCAATGGCCGCATCTGGAATATCCTGACGCTGCGCATAGGCGGCAGGACCAACCCCATCGACCATCGGATTGCCGGTCGGAACCAAGGGCGCGCCTGGATGGCCCGCCGACGGCTTGGCCGCGATCGGGCGATCATCGGACAGACCATTAGGGGCCATGACCGTCGACCCATCCGCCATGCGGAAGGTCTTAGCGGATGGCACATCCGGATAACCCCGACTGGACGCGCGGGGATTACGCTCCGTCAGATCATTCTGCAGCGGATAGCCTTCCCGCTTGCTTTCCTGATGCAGATGAAGAACCAAAAATGCAAAGAATATCCAGAATACATACAGCACGATCTGTGCTGCATCAATGTATCCTGTTATCGCTCCGACTTCCATGGGAAACCTCCCTTTCTTTATGGTCTAAGCCGCTCTCGGCTAGCCTGGAAATTGCACCAGGCCAAATTTCGTTCCAACAGGTACGGTCTGTTCAGACCGGTAATTAACCAGCGGACCAATCGCGGCCAGCGTGGCAAACAGCAGTAAAATTTCAAAATGATACACAACAGAATAGCCGACTGACGGATCGGTCAGGGCCACACCCAAAGCACCCTCTGCTGACAGCGTGCTGACAAAATCTCGTATCGCACCGCCCAGAAAGGCGGCGACACCGGTTGCGGTTGCAGTGACCGCGCCCCAGGCGCCCAGTGCCAGACCGCTATAGCCATCCCGCGCCAAGGCCATTGCCGATGTCAGGGTTCCGGTGACGAACAAGCCGCCGCCGAACCCAATCATGAAGGTTCCGATCCGAAACAGGGTCGCGGATTGGAACGGGGCAGAGAAGATCACAGCAGAAAAGGCAAAAACCCCGATTACCACGCCAAACCCGGCCAGCCGATGGACATCGCCCCCCTGGCCCAGTTTGCGCGCGGCATAGGTCAGGCCCAACAGGGTGCCGCCTGCCAATAAGGCAGTCAGCAAGGTGGTTGCGCTAACGCTGAGACCTAGAATTTCCCCACCATAGGGCTCCAGCAGAATGTCCTGCATGCTGAAGGCCGCAGTGCCCAGACCAATGGCGATCAACAGGCGCTTCACCCGGCCCGCAGCCAGGAACTCGTTCCAGCTTTCCTTGAAACTGGGACGTTCCATATCCGGGGCGGTTTGGGCGGGATCGCGGGTTTCCTGTTTCCAGACCGCGATCAAATTCAACACCACGGTCACCGCCGCAGCGCCCTGAACCAATTGGATTAGCAGTTTTGGATTATAGTTCTGCAACAGGAAGCCATAGACCAGGGAGGCCCCGACCATACCCACCAGCAACATGACATATAACAGCGCCACAACGCGGGGGCGCTTGTCTTCCGGGGAAATGTCTGTCGCCAGTGCAAGACCAGCCGTCTGGGTCGTATGCATGCCAAGGCCGACCATCAGAAAGGCCAGGGCCGCCCCAACAACACCCAATTCCTGAGGTCCACCGCGCACATCGCCCGACAGAACCAACAGGGCAAACGGCATGATCGCCAGGCCACCAAACTGTAGCAGCGATCCATACCAGATATAGGGCAGACGCCGCACACCCAGATAGGATTTATAGGTATCGGATTTAAACCCGATCAACGCCCGGAATGGGGCTACCAACAGCGGCAGGGAAACCATCACCGCCACGACCCAGGCCGGGACATTCAATTCAACGATCATCACGCGATTCAGCGTCCCAGTCAGCAGCACGGCGGCCAGCCCGACACTGACCTGGAACAGGGACAGGCGTAACAGGCGGCCCAACGGCAGTTCTGTTGAGGCAGCATCCGCGAAGGGCAGATATTTCGGCCCTAACTGGGACCAAAAGCGCTGAACCTTTTTGACCCGGCTGCGTTTCATCGCGTCACAAGCTCCTGTGCATGGGACATATAAAATCCGGTCGTAACCCGCAGATCACGCCCGACGGTCCAGCCCTCAATTTCGGGGTGGGCCAGGAATAATTCGCGGATTCTTCTGTTGCTGATCGGCTCGATAAACGGCGCGCGATTGCCTTGAGGAAACATCCGCCCAACTGCATGCATCACCGTCAGCATCGGTGTGCGCGGCGCATGGGTTAACAAGATCGACCGGTGGGTGCGTTTGGCCAAGCCAGCCAGCATCGCGGCCATATCCCCAGCCTTATAATGGATCATGCTGTCCATCCCG
>JARGPE010000224.1 GCA_029212835.1 Alphaproteobacteria bacterium
CTGGAGGTAGCCCCGGCCCCCCAAACAGGGGCGGATTTTGCGCATCCCTATCTGGGCAGCTTTGGGGAGCAGCAAGCGGAAGAGGGCATGCAGGCCTTGGCAGGCGATGTTCTGCCGGAAGGCACAGCAGTCGCGAAACCAGAGGCGGTAGAAGCAGCGCTTCGCACCGTCCATGATCCGGAAATTCCCGTTAACATCTATGATCTTGGGCTAATCTATGCCTGTGAGGTGGACGAGAAGGGGGATTGCGACATCACTATGACTCTGACTGCACCGGCTTGTCCGGTCGCGGGCGAGATGCCTCAACAGGTCGCCGACGCGGTCGCAGCCGTGGAAGGAATCGGGGTTGTTTGTGTCACACTGACCTGGACACCGCCCTGGCGTCCGGAGTTGATGTCGGAAGATGCGAAGATGGCACTGGATTTCTTCTGACATCGTTATGATATAGTGTAGAGTGCGTTATAGAAATGTGAGGAACTGATATGTTTGGGACTGGAAAAGCCATTGTAACCCTGACCGACACTGCCGCCGAACGGGTGCGCGGTTTGGTCCAGAAGGGTGGTGACGGTGTTATCGGCCTGCGGATCGGTGTCTCTTCCAAGGGCTGTTCTGGCCTGTCTTATGTCGTTGAATACGCCAAGGAAAAGAAGCAATTTGAAGAAGAGGTCGATATTGACGGTGCCAAGGTGCTGATCGATCCGGCCGCGACAATGTTTCTGATCGGAGCGGAAATCGATTATGAAGAATCCAAGCTGCAGTCTGGTTTCACGTTCAGAAATCCGAACGAAACGGCACGCTGTGGCTGTGGTGAAAGTTTTTCTGTAGCCTCTTAGGCCTTAAGGACTTTCAGGAGTGGGCAAAATCAGCGTAGCGGTTGTTCCAACCCCTAATTTGCTCTGATAACTCAATTCCCCGCCCATTTCTTTTGCCAGCATCATAGAGAGCGGGATACCGATACCCGCGCCCCGTTTGGGATCGGTACGGGTCCATTGGTCATTCGAAAACGGGTCGCTCAGATTCGCCAGTTGCTCTGGTGGCATTCCACATCCTGAATCCGTCATGATAATTTTTATGGTTCCGGGCGATCCGTTTTTCGCTTCAAAATGAAGTGTTCCTTCCGGTGGTGTATATCGAATGGAATTTGCCCCTACATTCAGAAGGATCTGGAGGATGCATTGCTGAGTCCCGAGGACAGTTTTTACATCGTCTGCAATCTTAAAATCGATATGAACATTTGAGTTTGCGGATGTCGTCATCAGAAGCGTTTGGCATTTCTCGAAGATAGCTTCAACGGAGATCTCGGTGACAGGAAGGTTTCGGGAGCGTGTGTCTGCGGCGCTCATCTGTAATATGTAGTCAATGAGGGAGCGCAGATACTCCGCACTGGAGAATATGTGCCTGGCATATTCCTGACTGCGGGCGAGATCTAACTTAAAGTCACCTTCCCCCGTCAGTATTTCGGAAAATCCGATGATTGCATTCAGCGGTGTCCTGAGTTCGTGGCTAACATTGGCCAATAACCGAGTCTTCGCTTCATTGGATTGATGGGCAGCGTTCAGGGCCGCGGTGAGTTCCTGAGTACGTTCTTCAATCTGATCTTCCAGAACTCTGTTGAACTGTTGAATTTGGGCATGAGCTGCACGGGCTTGGGTTTCACTTTCGCGTAGACGGCGTTCCGTCAATTCGCGTGCGGTTACATCGCTCAGGATGCAGATCAATCCCCCCTCCGCAGTTACGCATTCTTCATATTCGATATGAAGTCCAAATTTTGTGGTCAGCGATACTGGCTCTGTAATACCCCGCAATATCGGAAAGGTTCGGGATTTCAGAAAATCAATAATGTCTTTGTCACCGCCCTTTAAACTTTCCTGGCAACAACCGTCTAAGAATTCTTCAAAGGAACGTCCGTTTGAGAATAAATGTATCGATTCTGGCAGTATTTCAGAGAGCTTATAATTATTCAGAATGAAATGCCCCGTTCTATCGAAACAGGCAAAACCGATATTGATGGCTGTGATCGTGTCCAGAAGATGGCGATAGCTCTCAGAAGTTTCTGGCACGGGTGTCGTTTCGCGCCAGATCTTTAAATACATTCCATTGTCTAAACGAAAGGGATGGACCGTCAACCAACGCCCCAATCTTGTTTGGAACGAGAATGGATGTTTGAGATTCTGGTGTCGTTTGACGCCTTCTTCCAAGTGAAATTCAATATTTTCCAACTCACCAGAACTCAGGTTGGATTCGAAAAAAACTCTTAAAGCATCCCTATAGGAACGCCCGACAAACATACCGTCTTTATGCCAGGGAAAATATTCCAAGTACCGATTGTTCCAGTACAGAACTTTGTCTTCGGCGTCATAAAGACAAACAGCATCAAAAATGGAATCCAATATTGGTTCTAGGATATCAATACTAAGAGTTTTAAATCGTTCCATCGGGGAAGGGTGCCTTCACAACCAAAATATCTGCCAAACACGGTCAGAATACTAAAATATCGAATATGTTTACGCATACCAAATCTTATATGCGATTTAATCCCAGTGTAGGCTGCCACTCGATTTGACTTATGCGGGATAAGACCGCCCCCTGATCTGACTGAGGGTGCGTAAATTCATAGTTTATGAAACTAAACAAATATTTAATGGCGATAGATACATATTCAAAAATATTGCTGTGATCAGCGTTACTCTGCAACAAGCTGTTGGCAGCGGGTTTCACGCAGAATGATACAGGCGATGAAACCAATAACGTAGGCAATGATCAGTATGGTGAAGGCCGATGTATAGGCGGCCACATCATAAATACGCGCACCGTTTTCTTCCAAACCTGTCCAGCCAAGATCCAGGATTAGACCCAGCAATGGTTGGAACAAGGCTCCAGATCCGACGACGGCCATATTTACGAAGCCAAGCCCGGCCCCCATGCGGCTGGGCCGATTGGTTTCGCGCACGCAGGTGAAGGACAAAATCATCGTGCAGCCAGCTACCCCATTCATGAAAAATAACACGCTTAACGTGGTAGGGGGTATGTCAGGAATATAGATCATGCAGGCCAAGGTCAGAATGCCCATTATAAAGCCGCAATAGAGAATGGGTTTTCTACGGCCGATCTTTTCCGTGATGATCCCCAGCGCGGGGCCAATACAGGCCCAACCCAGAAAAATTAAGGATGTGGTGGCTGCGGCGTCTGCCTTTGAGTAACCCTGTGTTTGAGTTAACCAGGGAACCGCCCACAAGCCCGCAAAAGTCAGCATTGGGGCTGCCAGTGTGAATCCAATGACGGCACAGGCCCAGCTGTCGCGACGGGACAAGACATCCCGAAACGCACCGCCACTTGTTGGTTTTCCGGCAGCCGGTTGCGGCTTTGACCTTGGAATCTCTGCCACCATCAAAAAGATCATAACAGCCAGGATTGCGCCGATAACCCCCAGACCAATAATCGTTTCACGCCATCCATAGGCAGACACGACAAAACTGAGGGGGGCTTGACCAGCCATTGCACCGGTCATGCCAACGCTTTGTAAAATGCCGATCAACAGGCTGAACCGCTTGGCGGGAAACCATGCTGCGGCGATGCTCATCGTGCCAACATAGCTACAGGCAACCGATGCTCCGATAATGGCACGGCCGACAGACGCGATCCCCAAGCTGTGGGCCAGGGCAAAGATCAGGCTGCCAATCAGGCACAGGGTCATCGCACCACTGAGCAGTTTCCTGGGGCCGAAGCGATCCATAAGCACGCCGACCGGCATCTGCATGCCCGCATAGGCATAGAAATAGAAAGCGCTTAAAGAGCCCAGCGCACCGCCGCCCACTGCAAAGGCGCGCATCAGATCTTCGGTCATGACGCTGGGCGCGACCCGCTGTGTAAAGGCATAACCAAAGCAAAGGCACCCCAGGGCAAAGGCAGCCCAGGCACGCAGAGAGGGACGTCGGTAGGAATTGGTCATAAGGACATCATCCGATTACAGTAATTCCGGTATGATGCCAGTGATTAAGACATCAATGAAATTGGCCCCAACTGACATTTTGATATATACCTTCCCAACCAAATATTTATGCCATGGTCTAGCGGATTATCCGAAATGTAAAACACGGATTGGATTGTGCTATCCTTGACGACCCGGCTGTGATGACCCAAACCCGTATGATAATAGAAACAGGAGCAGGCATGTCTGAAAAACAGTCATATGACTTTATCATTGTGGGCGCAGGGTCGGCTGGATGTGTTCTGGCGGCTCGTCTGACGGAAGATCCAGATGTGCAGGTCCTGCTGATTGAGGCCGGGGGCAGCGATTCCTCCATTTTCATCCAGATGCCAACCGCACTTTCTATTCCTATGAATATGAAGAAGTTCAACTGGTTCTTTGAAAGTCAGCCAGAACCAGGCCTAAACAATCGGCTGATGCACACGCCACGTGGCAAGGTACTGGGGGGGTCTTCTTCGATTAACGGTATGGTCTATGTCCGCGGCCATGCCTGTGACTTTGATGAATGGGAAGAGCACGGGGCGAAAGGCTGGGCCTATCGCCATTGCTTGCCCTATTTCCAGCGTGCAGAAACCTGGAAAGACCCGGATGGCCGCGCGCCTGATGCGTATCGCGGAACAAGGGGCCCATTGGCGACATGCAATGGCAATGAGATGAAAAACCCGCTGTATCGCGCCTGGATTGAGGCTGGAGAGCAAGCGGGCTATGGAAAAACCTTAGATTACAACGGCTACCGTCAAGAAGGTTTTGGCCGGATGCATATGACGGTTAAGGACGGTGTGCGTTGGTCAACATCCAACGCCTATCTGAAGCCTGCTCTTAGACGTCAGAATTTGACGGTTGTCACCAAGGCCCTGACAGAAAAAATTCTGCTTGAGGGCAAGAAGGCTGTTGGCGTGCGCTACTCTGTCAATGGCAAGTCGACGGACGTTCTGGCACGACGGGAAGTTATCTTAAGCGCGGGATCGGTTGGATCACCCCAGATTCTGCAACTCTCAGGCATCGGTCCAGCAGCCGTTCTGAAAAAGGCGGGTGTGGATGTCGTCCATGATCTTCCCGGCGTCGGGGGCAATCTTCAGGATCATCTGGAAGTTTATTTCCAGTTCCGCAGCAAACAACCGATCACACTCAATGGAAAATTAAACCCGTTCAGCAAGTTGATGATTGGTGCGCGCTGGTTCTTCTTTAAGTCAGGTCTCGGTGCGACCAACCATTTTGAATCCTGCGCCTTTATTCGGTCTAAGGCCGGGCTGAAATCACCCGATTTGCAATATCATTTCCTGCCAGCGGCAATGCGTTATGACGGTAACGCCTCTTTTGACGGGCATGGTTTTCAGGTCCATGTCGGCCCGAATAAGCCCAAAAGCCGCGGGCATATCCACATAACGTCCCCAGATCCTGCAGCAAAACCTGCCATTCTGTTCAATTATATGTCAGAGCAGGAAGACATTGAGGCTTTCCGGGCCTGTATACGTTTGACGCGGGAGATTATGGCGCAACCGGCGATGGATGCCTTCCGAGGGCCTGAGATTCAGCCAGGTGAAGCTATCGCCGAGGATGCGGAAATCGATGCATGGATTCGGGAAAATGCAGAAAGCGCCTATCACCCCTCCTGCACGTGTAAAATGGGAGCAAAGGATGATCCTGCTGCGGTCGTCGATACCGAATGTCGTGTAATAGGTATCAAATCCCTGCGGGTCGTCGATAGTTCGATTTTCCCAACCATTCCCAATGGCAACCTGAATGCGCCAACCATCATGGTCGGG
>JARGPE010000225.1 GCA_029212835.1 Alphaproteobacteria bacterium
TATCTTCGCCTTGCACATGTGTGACAATCAGGCCGTCGGGCAACACGGCTTCCAGTTCCAACACACGGAAAATGCCGCTGACCAATTGAACGGGGTCCACCTTAAGATGACGAATCCCCCAATGGAACGGGCTGGACGTTGCGGTGTGATAGGCAATCAGTTCTTCACCACGCACGGCCAATTGTTGGAAATGCTGCGGTGCCAACAGCATGCCCTCATGCCATTGAATGGCATCCGGCAATTCTCGGGCGGATCGCGGCATTTCTATGTCCTTTCTGGCTCCCCTAGCCTGACGTCCAAGTCAGACAGTTAAGCAGTCCTAGATTCCTGCATCAAGGTCAAGGAATCAGCCCCCCATTCCAGTGCAGGTTTCAGGATCAATTGCCCGGATTAAAAGGGCTGAGCGTGAAATCATCACGACCCATGTCAATCCGGATGCCACTGCCACTTTCCAACCGCGCCCGATGCGCGCCCGGTGACAGATAATCAGCAAACACAAAGGCAGCCGTCGCGTCATCCCCGGAGTCATTTGACAGCATGTCATCCGGGACCGTCCAAACCGGCAAAACCGAATTAGGCACAATTTCCCAACTCATAACCCTGATGCCTTTGGGATAATCCAAAAGGAACTGACGCTTGCGGTTAAACCAGTCTGACGCGGTCACTGCCTGCAATGTATCTATGATATTGGCATCATAGACAAAAACCATATCCACCGCTGTTGCGGAGGAGGCATTGGCATCTTGCCCTGCACGCAATTGTACGGTTTCCAATTGAAACACCGGACCACCGGCACCGCCGACCAAGCCACAGGCCGTCAGCGTTAACATGATCAGCACAGAAAGCATTGCGCCAAAGCCCAAAAACCGCGACCGAGTCGCCCCCAACATGGCCCCCATCGCGATCAACCTGTCCCACGATTGGCATGAACAAAGGTGACGATACCAGCCGACCCGCGCAGTGCCTTTACGGCCTCTAACGCTTCTGCTCGAGTCTGGAAGGCACCCGCCCGCACATAGAACAGCGGTGCGCCGGTCGCGCCCTCTTCGGCAACAATGCCCGCCCGTGCGGTACCATTCAATTCCCGAACCAGGGCTGCTGCGTTGGCCTTATCCCGAAATGCCCCGAATTGCAGGGAATAATTACCTCCCGGACCACCGATCACTCCCGGATCAACAGCGGCCATATCAGTCCGCACTGGCGGCACCGGTTTGGCGCCAGGATAAATGATTGTATCCGTCGCAATCGTCGCCATCGTTCCGACCGCACTGGCAGAAGGCGTTGCCGTTTCAGGCGGGGGCGTGATGATGGGCTTTGGCGGCTGCATCGCACTGTCGCGGGCCGTTTCCGCTGCTGTAACTTCTGGTGCTGACGGCAGGGGCATATCCCTGCTTGCTGTCGCAGAGGTTACCAATCCCTCGGAGGCACCACTTGGTTGCTCCGGGATTGGCGCACGTTCCTGTGCAGATGGTTGAACCGGCATGGGCGTGGCGACGTCAGCTTGTGATGCGCTCTGGTTGCCAGCCTGAACCACCGTAGGGCTGGGAAGGATCGCCAGTTCGCCGCCTGCATTCGGCTCCCCAAAGATCAGGACTGCTGACAAGAAACCCGCAACAAAAATCACAAACAATGTCGCGATGCCCCCCGCAACCAGGGCACTGAGAGAACCAGATGACAGGGTCAATCCGCTTGGCGCGGTATGGGTTATCTTTTCAGCATCTTCATACGCATCGGTGCGATAACTGCGCGGCTGCGGATCCATATGCTCGAATAGTTTTGATATGCTGAGGCGCTCATGGGTCGGTTTGCGCCAGGGCGACGCATCGGGACGCAGCCGCTCTGGACCATTTGCCGGATCAATGGTCCATGCCTGGGGATGATCGGTCTCTGAATTTGGCGCAGCGGTCGCCGGACGCAAACCAGCATGACGCGTCACGGGACTTACTCTGCCCCGTGCATTCGCGTCCACCGGTAGACCGATGCGAGGCCCCGAGCGTCCAATTTGTCTGCCACCATTTCTGACGGTCATGGATGACCCTTCACACTGAAACCCTAAAGAATACAACATTTCGTACAAGATTGTTCAGGGCATACTAAATACCTCTCACCCTATACCCATTGTAACATCCAGTGGATTCAAGGATCAAGAAAGGAAATTCAAGAAAAAACAAGTATTTACAGATCAATATATAGTGTTTGGATTAACGTAGAATACAGCATATCCAATCGGCTAAAAGAGCCCAAAGAGAACAAAATAGAGTCGTCTTGCCATGAGCCTATCATTGCAAGATTCACCTAACATTACTTTAAGGGCAGATGGATTCTATATTAGCCTAACAAGACTGTTGGCACTGGCAGCACGATTGCCCCTCCATGGGCGCAGGTATCGCCTACACGCGACATGGGCAGGCCACCTCCCAATACCGTCGGTGATCCCATAGCCACAGTATCAGGCGGTCCGACACAGACCGCCAGACTGCCGGGCCCAATAGCAGGCAATCCCCCGACCAGTACTGTCGGACAGGACGGCGCCGATACCGGCCCCCCCACATGCGGAATCCCCGGTGGGGTAACCATCGGACAGACATGCATTGCACTTAAAGCCGCAGCGGGCATTCCCATTGAACAAACTCCAATCTAGCCAGTGCCTTTGAGTCTAGACCGCTTTGCTGTGAATAGGAAGCTCAGTGCATTTTCGGTACAGCATTACCTGAGTTGCTAAGTCTCGCCGCGACGCATCTTCATGACAGGCTCAAACACCCCAGCCGCAGTGATCAGAACAACACCCACAATTTCCCGTAGACCAAACGGTTCGTTCGCCCAGATTGCTACCGTGACAGTGCCGGCACTGATTTCTGTCATAAACAGTATGGCCAACAGACCAGGGCTTAGAACAGTTGCGCCCCACATCACCGCGAACGCGGAGGGAATAACCAGAAACAAGACAAATGGGGTGATCCACGGCAAAACAGCGCGGATCGTCTGCCAATCTGGAACCCGTGTTAATCCTTCTAGCGGTACCGCCGTGAGCACCAGAGCGGCAACACTTCCCCATACGAAATATGACACGGCAAAATCCACGCCGTTGCCAGCAGAGTCTGACTTCATCAAAACAGCAGATATTGCCCAGACGACACCGGATGCAATCCCCATCCAATCGCCAGGCCGGAGCGTATTATCGAAACCTTTATCAATTTTCAGGATCAGCAAAAGGCCAATCAAGGCCAGACCGATCGTCCCCCAGCGCGCACCAGTAATGGCTTCCCCAATCACGATCCGAGCCAGCAATGTGCTCCAAAGTGGCGTCAGGTAGAAAAACAACAATGCATGGACGACATTCGTAAAGACAAGCGACCCCGCATATAAAACAAGCGCTGTCCCAGCAAACATGCCTGCAATATGCAGCGACCACCCTCCTTGCATCAATTGTCGCCAACGCAAAAAAATGACCGGCACCAGCAGGATCGTCGGCAGAAGATAAAACAAGACGATCGCCCAAACGCCGGTAATCCCGTTGTCATCCAGGGCACGAAGGGGAATCCAGAATGTCCCCCAGACAAGACCAGATATCGCAGTGGCCACCATCGCGACATGTTCTGTTTCGAATTTGGTCATTGGGGGATCTCCAAAGAAAATCAGCTACGGCAGTTCAGCGGAATATTGGCATCATAAAGCGGCATTTGTGCAGACAGTTCAGGAAACATGTGGAGGCCACGCCCCTTCAGACGGCAAGAACCATCCGAGTGCAGCGTGCCAAAGGTTTGCTGGACGAAAGTGATCTTAAGATCGTTGAGATTGCATTTCAGGTAGGGTTTGGCAGTGTGCGACAGTTCAACGCCACATTTTCAGAAAAATATTGTTACTCCCTGTCTCAATATCGGAAAAGACGTCGGAATGCGCCCAACACATCTAATATCCAGCCGCATCCCTATTAGAAATCACTGAGCAGATCAAAATCGACGCACTATTCGTCTGGTGCATCGTCCTTCTCACGATGGCCAAACCTCGTTTTTTCCAGTTTAGCAGAAACAGGTTCACCATCCTGGAACTGCTGCCGCACTGTTTCTTTTCCCTTATGGCTGTATTCGATAACCCAACCCTGTAACAGATCGGCTTTGAACGGACTTTCTTTCAGGACTGTGCCATTGGGCATCATATCCACAGCAACGCCGTTTAGCTTGCCAGCCACAAAGGTCTCCCGCCGCACGACATTGCCTTCCATATCATAATAGCGCGCCTCCCCGTGCTTCTTGCCATCCTTATAGGGGATTTTTGCCATGGGCCGATTGGTCGGTGAATAGGTGGTCAACCAACCATTCTGAAGATCGCCGTGAAACTCGACATCCATCAAACGGCGTCCCTTCTCATAGAAGGTTGATATACCTTCTTTGCGACCGCGATGAAATGGGACGGTTTGCTGTATATCGCCATTTTCGTCGAAAAACACTGTCTCGCCATGGACATAGCCATCAACATAGATCGTGCGCTGTTTCAACTGTCCGTCCTTATAGAATTCCGTCGGACCGTTCAGGACACCATGGGTGAAGTGATGACGGGCGGTCACCTGACCCTGATTATATTCGATATATTCGCCATGCAGCTTGCCATTGTGATGGGTGGAGAGCTGCGACAATTCCCCGTCCTTGTAGAACCGGTTCTCACCATGCAGGACGCCAGACTTAAATGTGCCATGCTGCGTTAGAATGCCATCCTGATAAAACCGCGCCTCCCCATCAATTTTACCATCGGCAATGGTATATTCCGCCTTGGGGCGGCCCGCCTTATCGCGATCAATATAGAATCCGTCCTTCGGCTGTGGGCCGGTCTTGGGCGGAGGGGGGGTGTCAGTCATCAGCGGCAGCCCTTAATTGATCTTGGCAATGGCGCCTTGCAGGATTGCCATAACGCCCCCTTTGAAGGTCCCAGTCGTGCCCCCTTCATAAGTGCCAGACAGGCCCCCCTTGGATTCCAGGGTCAGCCCCCCTTCCTGCGTCAGGCTCATGCCGCCCTTCATTTCCATCGACACGCCGCCTTCTTCCTTCAACGACATGCCTGCAGTGGATTCCGTTGTCATGCCTGACTTCAGGGTCAGCTTCGTCCCGGCATCATCGGTGACATTCATACCGCCCTTATTGGTCAGGTTCATCTTGGCTTCGTTATCAATATTGGTACCCGCTGAATTGGTAATATTCTGGCCAGCCGTGGTTTCATGATTCATCCCGGCATCATTGGTGATGCTCTGCCCGGCCTCACTGTTGATGTTCTTGCCCGCTGTAATCTTGATGTCACCACCAACATCGATGATTAGGTCACCAGATATTGTCAGCTTGTAATCCTTCGTCACCGTATGGGTGAAACCGTTATCAGTCTTATGGGTCTGCGAGCCATTGACCGTCAGCTTACGATCCCCTTTGACCGAATGTGTCTCATCGCCGGTCTGAACCTCGAAGATACGGTTCCCCTTCTCGATGGTGACAGTATCATCATCGTCTTTCACCGTTGTGGTGCGCGCATTCTCGACGACGGAATTCCAGTCCTTCTGGGCATGCAGATAGACTTCTTCCTTCCCGGCGAGATCCTCAAATCGGAATTCATTGAACCCGTCCCCGCCCTTAGACGAATTGGATTTCATCGTCGCCTTGGTTTGATTGTCGGGCAGCGTATAGGGCTGTACCTGTTCACCATTATAAACACATCCTGTGATCAGGGGGCGATCCGGGTCACCT
>JARGPE010000226.1 GCA_029212835.1 Alphaproteobacteria bacterium
CCCTGCACTAGGGTCCAAGTGTTTTGCCTGATGTGCAGGTTGTCATCGGTCCCCAAGAATTCTTGTCGGTAATTTCGCTCCATACACCCCGATAGAATCCCTCAATGGGTTCAAAGCTGGATTTGTAGTCCATTTTCGGGCTTCCCGGAACCCAAAACCCTAGATAGACAAATGGTTTACCGGTGCTTATTGCCAAATCAATTAAGCTTAGGATCATATAGACTCCGAGGCTTAAACGGTCATCTGATGTATCAAAAAAGCTATAAACGGCGGAGTAACCATCCTTTAGGCGGTCGGTAATGCATGTGGCCATTAATTGTCCCGACGGCGTTCGCCATTCCAATAATCCTGTGTCTACAGGACTGGCGACAACCAAATTGGAATAGTCGCGAATCGACATGCCGGCCATATCGCCATCTCCGTGACGGGATTTAACGTAGCGGCTGAACAGTTTGTATTGTTCCTCAGTGGCTTTCTGACCGACGTCTTCCATAATTAATTCCGCATTGCGATTCCGAATCTTGCGGTACCGGCGCTTGTTTTCAAAATCAGAAACACGGATACGAACCGGGATGCAGGATTGGCATCCACTGCATGTCGGACGATAGACAATGTGATGGGATCGGCGAAAGCCATAGAGGCTCAGATGTTCAAACGTTTCCTGGGCATTCGGGCCGCCCAATTCCATGAACAATTGTTGTTCGGTCAACCCGTTCAAGTAGGGGCATGACATCGGACCAGAGCGATGAAAGACAATGGGTCCTAGGGGGCGTTGATGGCTCATATCACCTAAATCCTCATACTAATCTCAAGGTGGATGCGAGCCGGTAGTGCCGTCAACTATGAAAGTCGCGGTTTACGCGGCGACATCGCCTTCTTCGACCTGTCCGAAATACGCAATATCCATGGCTTTCGCGACAGCAATCAAATCCAATTGGATCGCGTCCAGGAACTCATGCATACCGAAATCGATAATTGATTGCATATCGGTATCTTCTAACCGCTTGTGAATCACATCAACGGCCTGGGCAACACGATCCCCCCGTGTGAGTTGGAATGTGTAGATTAATTGTGACAGCAGATTAGAAACTTCACCAATACAATATCGCACTGACCGGGGAAAACGGCTGTTGAGCACCAGAAATTCCGCTACGCCAATTGGATCAATGCCGCGGGGGTGTACCCGACGATAAGCATGATAGCCGGCGGCTGAGCGCAACAGTGCATTCCATTGGCTGAGGTCCAGGATCGAGCCGACATCATCCGCTGTGGGCAGTAGTGTATGGTACTTCACATCAACGAGCCGTGTGGTCTGGTCCGCCCGTTCAAGGTATTTTCCCAATTGATAAAAATACCAACCTTGGTCGCGATAAAATGTGCCTTCTGTGATCCCGGTATGGGCCTGACAGGCAGTTCTAACCCGTTCACAAAAGCGGGAGATATTGGGTATACTGTCCGAAGTTGCGCTGATCGCCTGTAATTCATTGAAGAAGACGTTTAAATGCGTCCACATCTCTGTCGAAATCAATGGACGCAGCGAGCGGGCATTCTCGCGGGCGGCACGAACCGATGATATGATTGAATTCGGATTATCCCGATCCAGCATATAGAAATAGGCTGTTTTGGAAGGGGTTGTGGCCCCATGGTTCTTTTCGAACAGCTCTCTGTCTGCATTGAGATCGATCACCGCGTCCCAATTATGCTCGCCGCGACGATCCCGTGCAAAGACCTCATTAACCTCCAACAGGCGCGCCAAATTATCTGCCCGCTCCATGTATCGGGCCATCCAGGAAATCTCTTCGGCAAATCGAGCCAATAGAGTGAGCTGTGTCATTATCCGGCGTTCCTCATATCAATCCATCAAGACCCAGGTATCTTTGGAACCGCCACCTTGGCTGGAATTTACCACAAGAGATCCTTCCCGCAATGCGACACGTGTTAAACCACCAGGCAAAACCCAACTTGATTTACCCGTGACACAGAAGGGCCGCAAGTCCACATGGCGTGGCACGATTTTTCCTTCCAGAAGAGTAGGGCAGACGGATAGGTCAATCATGGGCTGGCTGATGAAATTGGACGGGTCATCCCGCAATTTACCACGAAACTCTTCCAATTCCGCCTTGCTGGCACGGGGGCCGATCAGGATACCATATCCTCCTGATTCCCCGACCGGTTTGACAACCAATTCCTCCAGGTGATCCAAAGTATATTTCAATCCTTCGGGTTCCCGGCAGATATGGGTTGGAACATTTGGAAGAATGGCTTCTTCACCCAGATAATATTCGATCAGTCGGGGCATATAGGCATAGACAGCTTTGTCATCGGCTACGCCGGTGCCGATTGCATTGGCCAAGGTGATATTGCCCTTGCGGTAGGCCTCAAATATCCCGGGTACGCCCAGTAAACTGTCTTCCCGAAAGGCTTTCGGGTCCAGGAAGTCGTCATCAATGCGGCGATACAGGCAATGAACCTCTTCATTTCCTTCTGTCGTGCGCATATAGACGCGGTCATTTTCAACCACAAGATCGCGGCCCTCTACCAAGGGCACACCCATTTCCCGCGCAAGGAAGATATGTTCAAAATAGGCAGAGTTATAGGCTCCAGGCGACAATAGGCAGACCTGTGGGTCAGAAACATGTTCCGGGGAGACATCCATCATCGCTTTTAGCAAACGAGGGCCATAATCATCCACAGATCGAATACCAAAGGCATCGACCAGATCAGGAAAGGCGCGCTGCATCATATGTCTGTTTTCAACAACATAGGAAACACCGGACGGCGTGCGGGCATTGTCTTCAAGAACCCGAAACATGCCCTCTCCATCGCGGACCAGATCGATCCCACAGACATGCACATAAGTGCCGCCAGGGACCGATACACCTTCCATCTGCGGGCGGAAGTTCTTGTTTCCTAGAACAAGCTCCGCCGGGATGATACCATCCTTGATGCATTTCTTGTCGTGATAGATATCCCAGATGAATTTGTTCAAGGTCTCAACGCGCTGCGTCACACCCCGTTCGACGTCGACCCATTCTTCCGCACCGATTACTCGGGGTAGAACGTCAAAGGGGAGTATCCGATCAATCATCATACGGTCGCTATAGACCGTGAAAGTAATTCCCAGATTATAGAGTTCCCGCGAAGCCGCATCCGACCGAGCCATTAACTCAACCGCATCCAAACCTTGCAGTCGCTGAACGATCGCGTGTGGGATCATTCCTTTTGATGCTGCGCTAACGATCTCGCAAAAATACCCATTGGGATCGTAGCCCGATAGTTCAATCGAACCTTCGATGATTTCTCCCATTTACCTTTGTCTCGCAACCCGGTTTTTTACCGTAGAAGCGCCCCTGGTCAGACCCCGCACTCAACCTGTTCACACCATTCTTATTACAGGTAGTATGAGACGTTATCTAAGGATTACAACAGCAAACCCAAAGATTTAAAATTCAATTTGATTTGGCGAGGGTCTCCGCATTCAAAGCACGTGTGTTGCTGAGAATATCGTGGAGAAACCGATCCCGCGGGTCGAACAGGATGTAAAGAAGCGGAACAAAGGCAAGCGTCAAACTGACATAGAATAGAACAGTCAGCAAAAACGCCTGAATTAGGCTTGGATTGTCCCCTGTCGCCGCATCGACAACTCTGACGCCGGCAAACCTCTGGCCTATGGTCTGGCCGCGCTGAGAGATGAAAAGTGTATGGTAAGCAAATGGTAGAATGGTCGTTAAGATTGCGGCGATTGGTGCCAACAGACCAAGGGTCAATGCCGCAATAATCCAGATACCCGTTGAAATCACAGCAAGCGCCAGAACATCAATGATATAGCCAAACAGACGTTTTAGGACGCTACCTTCCCAAAATACAGGGTCATCAAAGCGAGACTCGTCTTGTGGGCGGAGCGTAAATCCTACGTCAATCGGCTTTTCGTTCGACTGGCTCATTTGCAATCAACATCCTTTTTGTTGGTCTTCAAAATAAATGGGTGTCGCTGTGCAAATTGCAAGAAATTGGTTATTTCGGTGGTGCCTGACGCAACAGAACAACTGTCATCCGTCGGTTTTGCGGCGAACTTGGATTGTCTGGAATCATTGGGTCCGAATCTGCAACCCCGATAACTGACTGAAATCGTTGATTTGGCAGTCCATTGCGTGTCAGTCCACGTCGTATTGCATTCGCGCGATTAACCGAGAGTTCCCAAACATTCTCAACGCCTTCAGAAGATCCTGTATGCCCTGTGACGGCAACAGGATTGGGAAGGTTAATCGCAACATCGGCCAAAAGTGTGAGCGCTAATTTTGCATGATCAGTCAGTTCATCTGTACCGCGCTTAAAGATTGCTTCATTGCTGTTGTCGATGAGCTGCATACGCAAGCCTTCATCCGTGACGTCAATCTTGATCGTATTTTTCAACTCTTTGAATTCGGGAGGTAATTCGTTGATCTGAGTCTCCAGATTCCGCCGCGCCACATTAAACCGGTTCTCTTCCTCCTCGGAATTTACGGTGCCAACGTCTCCTGTGCTGTCTTCGTCAGCAGCGCCACTGCCTTCGTCCTGACTGTTCATCTCTCCCTGGGACGAACCGTCTGTCGCGTTGGCAGATTCTGATTTTTTGTTATCCGTCGGACCTGGCTCATTGGGGGTAGATCCACCAAAAACGTTGCCAGAGCCTGAGGGGGAGGACGAGGTCAGGTTCGTGGGCGTGAAGTAATTTGAAAGACCGTCCAGAACTTCCCGTTCTGACGCATTCAACAACCACAGCAATAAGAAGAAGGCCATCATAGCCGTAACAAAGTCCGCATAGGCGACTTTCCAGGCTCCACCCGAATGCCCTTCTTCTTGCACCTTAACTTTTTTAACGATGACTTGTTGTTCAAGATCTGCCACGATTCAGCCCTTAGAATTTAGGCAATGGGGGTGGTGCGACCCCACTGCTGTCTAGGGCTGGGGCAGGGCCCGCCATGCTTTCCGGGGGGGCTGAATTGTTGCTGCCCGGTGTCATTTCTTCGGAAACTTCCGGATTCGCGGAATGCTCCCGCAACAGTAAGATCGAAATGCGTCGGTTGCGTTCATCCTCAGGATTCCGTGGGTTTAGCAGCTCTGTATCAGCCTTGCCTTCCACTCTAACCAAGCGGTTTCCTGGAAAGCCATTTGCCTCCATCCAACGCCTGCTTGCGGCAGCCCGATCTGCTGACAATTCCCAGTTCGTATAATCTGGTGTTGCATTCGGCTGGATACCTGAATCTGTATGGCCGGTGATGGAAATATTATTTGGCAGCTCTACCAGGATTCCGCTGATCAACGCTAAAAGACGGATCGCACGGCGTGTCAGTATATCTGTGCCTGGTTCAAACATTTCCCGTTTCTGGTAGTCTAGTAACTGTATCATCAGGCCATCTTCAGTAACTTCAAACAGGATGCTGTCCTGAAGGTCCCGAACAAGCGGATCTTCCTGGATTGATTGCTTTAGCTTGTTCAAGGCATCATCGAGCATCTCTTGCTCTTGCTGCACTTCACTGGCCATACCAGACTTGGGTTCTGTGTGCTGCAGTGATTCCCGCTCTTCCCCAGTTTCCTGTCCTGCCGCTTCTGATCCATAACTTGGTATGACAATAGTTGTGCTGGGCGGGGAGGAGGCAGAACGCATAACGCCCTCTGCTGAGGCAACCATACCGGCCAAGGCCTTGCCAATGCCCTGTCCTTCAGCGCTGGCATTAGGAGG
>JARGPE010000227.1 GCA_029212835.1 Alphaproteobacteria bacterium
GACTATGAAGGCAATGTCAGTCGAGCCCCAGTCTCAGCGCCGGTGGGAGGAACAACTGGCGGGCTATGTACATTCCTCGTTTAAGACGGCGCAATTGGGTAATTTAGCCGGCCAATCGACACAGTTCATCAGTAAGGTCACCATGGCTCTGACGCTATTCTTTGGGGCAACTGCCGTGATTGCCGGCGATTTGACCGTTGGACAGTTGGTTGCTTTCAACATGCTGTCAGGTCGGGTAACTGGTCCTATTCTGCGGTTGGCGCAGTTGTGGAACGACTTTCAGCAGGCGCGTATCTCGGTGGATCGTTTGGGCGATATTCTCAACACCCCCACAGAGCCTCAGTATAATCCAAACCGCGCTACCTTAAAGAATATCGAAGGCCATGTTGCCTTTGAAGGGGTTACCTTCCGCTATCGCCCCGACCTACCGGAAGTATTACGCAGGGTCAGCTTGGACATCCCCGCGGGACAGGTGGTCGGCATTGTTGGCCCTTCTGGGTCTGGCAAATCGACCCTGACCAAATTGGTACAAAGAATGTATGTGCCGGAAAGTGGTCGAGTGCTGGTGGACGGCACTGACCTGGCCATGGTCGATACAGCGTGGCTGCGGCGCCAAGTCGGCGTGGTGTTACAGGAGAACCTGCTTTTCAACCGATCGATCCGCGAGAATATTGCTCTTTCTGACCCAGGCATGCCGATGGAGCGGGTGGTCGAGGCGGCAAAGATGGCGGGCGCCCATGACTTCATCACCGAACTGGCCGAAGGGTATGACACGATGGTGGGGGAGCGCGGCTCTAACCTGTCAGGCGGACAACGGCAACGCATTGCGATTGCTCGCGCGCTGGTTATGAATCCCCGAATTCTGATCCTGGACGAGGCAACTAGCGCCCTGGATTATGAATCGGAACGCATCATTCAGCAGAATATGCGAGAAATCTGTAAAGGTCGGACGGTGCTGATCATTGCCCACCGATTGTCGACTGTGCGCCGGGCAGACAGGATCGTGACAATTGAAAAGGGCGATGTTGTGGAAGACGGCACCCATGATGTTCTGATCAAGTCGAATGGTCGCTATGCGAATCTATGGCGCATTCAATCCGGGGAAGTTCCTGATGCCGCCGAATGATCAGCGCCCGCTACCACCTAACTCAATTGGCCGGATAACTCCGATCAAGGTCCCAGCCCATGAAGCGAAAATGGGGTCAGACTCCCCTCATCAAGAACATCCGTCCACAGCTCCACTAAAACCTACGCAGAAGGCAAAGCCAAAAATGTCTGGCGCAGAACGGGAATTCCTACCCGCAGCACTGGAAATATTGGAAACACCTGCCAACCCGGCAGGTCGCGCTATCGCTCTGGCCCTAGCTGCATTTTTTTTAATTGCCGTTGGTTGGGCCGTGATTGGAGAGATCGATATCGTTGCTGTCGCTCAAGGTCGTGTGGTTCCAGTCGGTGGCGTGAAGCAAATTCAGCCACGTGAGATTGGCAATGTGCGAGCCATCTACGTTAGCGATGGCCAGCATGTAACGGCTGGCGAGTTGCTCATCGAACTGGACCCGACTGATAGCGAGGTTGATAAAGATCAACTCGAGCGGGAGCGAATGGAGGCTGGCGTCGAGGTGGCGCGACTGGAGGCATACATTCGTGCTCTCAGAGGAGACCACCCCAATTATTCGCCCCCTCAGGAAGGAATTGATCAAAGCCTGATCGAAATGAACCGCAGTCGATTACAGAGCGATATCGCCGCCTTTGACGCCGAAATTGCCTCTCTCGGCTCGGAGTTAAGCAAGCGCAACGCCGACCACGCGGCCATCCAATCCGAGATTAAGAAATTGCGCGAGGTTATCCCGCTTATGACGGAACGGGAGGCCGCTCTGCTTCAACTTCTAAAAAAGGGACACACGCCAAAACCGGTTTGGCAGGAGGCCAAGACCCTGCTGATCGAAACGCAGCATGATCTCATTATTCAAGGTCACAGATTAGCGGAATCTGAAAGCAGTATGGACTCTCTGAATAAGGAGCGTCAGCGGGTGGTTGCGGACCGTTTACAACAGGCTTATGGCGAATTGTCCGACGCACAAAAGACACTGGCGCAATCAGATCTCGCATTGCGTAAAGCGCTCAATCGCGATGACCTTAGTCGCTTGCGCGCGCCTGTTGCCGGCACGGTTCAACAATTGGCAGTACATACCGTTGGGGGCGTCGTACAGCCTGCCGAGCCGTTACTGATCATTGTCCCTGATGATGCCGATTTAGAGGTTCGAGCGCAGATCCTCAACAAGGACAAAGGATTCGTCACTGCGGGACAGGACGCGGAAGTAAAATTGGAAACATTCAATTTTACGAAATACGGGACGATTGACGGGCATGTGGAGTCCATCTCAAACGATGCAGTGGAAGATGAAAACCTTGGACTTGTCTACGACACACGCGTCAGCCTGGCGCAACTCAGTATCCGCGCCGATGGCCGCGACGTGCCGTTGCTGCCCGGCATGTCTGTCACCGTTGAGATCAAGACTGGAAAGCGCAAGATAATTGAATTCCTGCTTTCGCCCCTGCAACGCTATCAGGATGAGGCCATTCGAGAGAGATGATATCAGGAGTAAATCGAGAGAGATGATATCAGGAGTAAAAATTTGAAAAAAATTCGTAAAACTGCTCAAAACCAAATAGATGATACTCTCACAGCAGAGCCGACCTCTTGGCGATTTGATGCCTCAGTGACTGCGAAGTTCGGGCAACACGCAGAACGATCAATTCCTAAGTTCCGAGAAACACAGGAACTGATCGCAGAATTCAGTGACTTTTTTCTACATGAGGGCGGTTTTTGCTACGACTTAGGATGCTCGGATGGTGCTTTGTTAACAGAACTCGCCAAACGCCATAGAAAAAAGTCTTCTGTGCGCCTCGTCGGCCTCGACGCATCCGAAGACATGGTGACAAAAGCACGCGTTATTGTCCCTAATAGTGTTGATATCATCAATGCTGATATTATTGATTATAGTTTTGAGAAAGCTGATCTTATCATAGCGCATTACACCATCCAATTTGTAGCGCCACGTGTGAGGCAATTAGTTTTTAACCAGATTTACAACGCACTCAATTGGGGAGGTGCCCTCTTGCTTTTTGAGAAGACCCGCGCACCCGATGCTCGATTTCAAGATATTTCCACCGCGCTGTATGCCGAATTTAAAAAACGGCATGGATTTTCTGCAGAAGAAATTCTTAACAAGACAGCCGCAATTCGTGGGGTGCTCGAACCATTCTCCACACAGGGTAATATTGACCTTATGCATCGTGCAGGCTTTGTGGACATTAACCCGATTTTTAAATGGATCAACTTTGAAGGTTTTCTTGCAATTAAGTAACATCGGGGAAAACTATGGCGGATAAGCAAAATCAGAAGATTTCACAAGTGTATGATGATTGGGCGGATTGGTTTCCCTACATCTACGGCCCAATTGATCATACAATGCAGCTGTTTTCAAATTGCGTTGAGAACAGCTTAAAGAAGCGATTGCCCAGCGGAATTGTTATCGATGCCGGATGCGGCACGGGTCTATCGACAAAAGCTTTGCTGGATGCTGGCTACGACGTAATTGGGGTGGATCTCTCAGAAAAGTCCCTGAATGTTGCGTCCGATTGGTTGGTGCCAGAGTATGGTGATCGCGTAAAATTTGTCCATGCTGATATATCAAATTTACCAGAATCCTATCACGGAATTGCCGACGGTCTTTTTGCATCAACAAGCCTTTTGGCACACGCCCTGACATCTACAGCTGTCAAGAAGATGACGTCCTCGCTATGCGGATTGGTACGGGCCGGCGGGGTACTAGCAATTGCGCATTATGATTATCAACGGCTTATGTCCGTTGAACCAGACATTGCTCCATCTCAACCAGTTTTCACCTCAGATAACTCTGGACCATTCATCTTCTTCCAACAACGATCATGGTCTGGTGAACCACGTTCAAGACGATATCGAACTGAATACTTTAGGTTGGGCTTGGATGGAACCATTCGCAAGCTCGATGTTGACTATCTCGCGACACCTCTCAGTGAGATAACCGAAATTCTTGCTGAGAATGGCTGCCAAGCTATTGCATGGCTGGAACCCGGAGAAACAGGATTTTTCAAGCCGATTGGATTAGTAACAAAAAACCCTGTCCCTGATAGTCATTTTAGAGCAAATCGCTTAGAGCATGTAGCATCAAACATGCACCCCATCGGTAACAATAATGTTGCAGGTAAGTTTCAGTTTTTTCCAGAAGATTTGGACCAAAATCCATTCGAAGAGGAACCAAGTTACAAGGAATCAACCCTACAAGTTCTGAAAAGACCCAACAGCCCAGACGTTATCACTCGCCGTAAGCAAGTTTCTTTGGTTATGTTCTCTGGGGGTGTAGATAGCGTTTATACTTTATATCGATTATTAAAAGAATCTGATGACGAGATCATCGCTCACCATATTCACTTCATTAATCGAGAGGGGCGACACAAGGCTGAGGATATTGCTTGTCGACAAATTGTTCAGCATTTGAAGACAATGGTTCGCCCTTTCATCTATACGGAGTCTTCAATTGATCGACGACGCTTTCAAGCTTTTGGCATGGACGATATGGCCGTTGCATTTGAAGTTGGGGTAATTGCGAACTCCTTTCTAATCGATCGTGGCCATATGATTGATCGCTGGACAACAGGTACCTGTCTGGAAGAAGAGTTGGAGTATTATGGGCAGGAAGAAGTTGAACGTTTCGAGCATATCCTGAACACTGCAGCGGCAAGTTGCTACCCCAGCCCAGCACCACGCTTCTTCCAATTGAAGATTATTCCAAAGCGCGATCAGATAGCCTATATGGGTGAAACACTGACTCGATTGTGTTGGACCTGTCGAAAGCCAGTATGGAAGGATGATGGAACCGCTGAGGAATGTGGCCAGTGTAAGACATGCAACTTGATGACACGTATTCGTAATGGTGAAGAGACCATCAAGTCTAAACCTAAGCAATCACTCAGGGACGCAACGGTGTTTGAGACAAAGCCTTAGTAATCGTAAAGTCCTTAAACGCCGACTGTATCTCTGCCGTTTTATTGTGATATCGCTGAGCTAGGTCTTCTTGCCGATTCTGTTTGGCCCAATTATTTAGTTCTTCTATCGTCGCATCTACTAAAGCTCGAACGAATGAAGGGTTCTCATAGGTGAAGCGTACACCTTGCAAACTATTGTAATTACTAAAGTATCCTTTGATTATCCATTCTATGGTTTCCGTTGCAGAACCTGCTCGTGAGCATACAGCTTCAACCAAACACAAAGCCAAATCCCCCCTTGGATCTCCTAGGCCAAATTCTTCAAAATCGGTAAATCGCACAAAGTTGCCATTTGAATCTACAAGAACGTTCTCAAGGCAGGGGTCACCATGAACAGGTGTATGGTCAATGGCTGGTATATCTATATTGCGTTGGGCTCGGGCAACGATTCGATTTACTGTCCGCCAAGATGAAGCGCCCTCAGTTTCGGTCGTTGATGACGACTGTAAAACATGGAGACATCCTAAGGTAAACCCTGTGGCCCTCAATAAGGCTTCATCATAAACGTTGGCGGATCGCAATTTATCATCTGGCCAAACGAGAACGCGCGCAGACCCTGCATAAAGTCCGTCAAATACCCTGAATTGCTGTGGCAAGGATTGGATCGCTAAACGTTCATTCTC
>JARGPE010000003.1:0-7868 GCA_029212835.1 Alphaproteobacteria bacterium
CTGCCCAGAACAACGGTCCCACCGCCCCGTGCAACCAAGCAGCAGCGGCGATCAAGACCAGGGTCAGGACCAGAAACCCGGCAATGATCGGGCGGGTCTTGCTGCCGAATTTCAGTGCCGTTGACTTCACCCCGATCAGGACATCGTCTTCCTTATCCTGATGGGCATAGATCGTATCGTAAGACATGGTCCAGCAGAAGCCTGCCAAGAAAAGCAGCACAATTTGCGGCTCGAAATGTCCTATCAGCAAGGCTCCTGCGACCAATGCCCCCCAATTGAAGGCGACACCCAGAAAACATTGCGGGAAATAGGTATACCGCTTCATGAAGGGATAAACCGCCACCACACCCAGACTGGCAATCGCAGTGACAACGGCAAGCGGGGTGAACTGCGTCAGAACGGCCAGACCAACCAACGCCTGCAGCAGGATAAAAGCCAGTGCCTGTTTCACACTAACCTGACCCGACGGAATCGGTCGGGTCGCCGTGCGCGCGACCTTGCCATCGATATCCCGGTCGGTGATGTCATTCCAGGTACAGCCCGCACCGCGCATCGCCAAGGCACCGATACCGAACAAGACCCCATACCATAGCAACATCACGGGCCCGTGCCCGGACCCATGGCCAAACAGTGCCACGCCCCACCAGCAAGGCAGCAGTAACAGCCAGGTGCCAATCGGGCGATCCCAGCGGGCCAGACGGGCATAGGGCCTGGCAAAGGGCGGCAACCAACGGTCCACCCAATTCCCCTGAGGGATATCGGTTCGGTCCTGTGGCGATATTTCTGTCTGCGACGGTGTCATATGCGATTGCTGATCCTTGCTCTTTGATGCCTGGGCAGAATAGTCTGCGCCATGGCTTCATCAACCCGCCTTTTTGTGACACAAGAGCTAGCCCCGGATCAACCGGTCGCTGCAACGTCGGACCAAGCCCATTATCTGGGCCGGGTGCTGCGTCTACAGACTGGTGCCCGAATCATCCTGTTTAACGGTCGCGATGGGGAGTGGGAGGCAACCCTGTCAGAGATAGGCAAATCCCGAGCTGAATTCACGCTGACAGAACAGCTTCGCCCGCAACATGCTTCGCCGGATCTGTGGCTGGCCTTCGCGCCGGTTAAGAAATCCCAAACCGATTTCATCGTCCAGAAGGCAACGGAACTAGGCGTTTCCAGATTGATTCCCTTGCTGACCGAACGGACACAGTCTGAAAGGGTAAAAACAGACCGTCTGCGCGCAACAGCGATTGAGGCCGCCGAGCAATCTGAGCGATTGGATGTGCCGGAAATATCCGAACCAGAACGGCTGGATCGGTTAATTCTGGAATGGCCGAAAGAACGGCTGCTGTTTGTTTGCGCCGAAGCAGGCAAGGCGGTTCCGCTTGCAGAAGCGGCGCAAGCCCGGAAATCTGCGTCTGTCGGATTTGTGACCGGACCCGAAGGGGGTTTTTCCGCTGCGGAACTTGACTTTATGCACCAGTCACCTTTAGTCCTCCCCGTCGGTCTTGGTCCGCGTATCCTGCGGGCAGAGACGGCAGCGTTGGCAGCCTTGGCTGTCTGGCAGGCTGTTGCAGGGGATGGGACAACCCGTCCACCCCGGCGCGGTTAAATACAGTAAGGGCCCCGGTGAGAGGCCGCTTTTGATGAGGAAATGCGCCAATGTCGTCTCCCACCGCGTCCGATGAAACGCTGGTCGAATCCAAGTCCCAGCTGATTGACTATATTGCGTCTGGCGAAAAGCCGAAGGCGGACTGGCGCATTGGCACGGAACACGAAAAGTTCCTGTTCTGCACCGACAGTCACCGCCCGCTGCCCTATGAAGGCCGCCCCAGCGTAAAGGGTCTGTTGGAGGCCCTATCCGGCCCGGAATGGGAACCCGTCCTGGAGAATGGCAACATCATTGCGCTGAAGGGCACGGATGGCGCATCCGTCTCGCTGGAACCAGGCGGACAGTTTGAATTGTCCGGCGCCCCGTTGGAAAATGTCCACCAAACCTGTGCCGAAGTACATCGCCATTTGGATCAGGTCGTGGCGGCCTGTAAGGAAGTGGGTGCCGGGACGGTCGGTCTGGGGTTTAACCCCCTGTGGAAGCGTGAAGACACGCATTGGATGCCTAAAGGCCGCTATAAGATCATGAAGGCCTATATGCCCAAAAAGGGCAATCTGGGCCTGGATATGATGTGCCGAACCTGCACGGTTCAGGTGAATCTCGATTTTGGCTCTGAGGCCGATATGATCGAGAAAATGCGGATATCTCTGGCATTGCAGCCAATGGCAACCGCACTATTCGCCAATTCCCCTTTCACCGAAGGCAAGCCGAATGGCTATTTGAGCTATCGCAGCCACATCTGGACCGACACGGATCCGGATCGGTGCGGCATGCTGCCCTTCGTCTTCGAAGACGGGTTCGGCTACGAACGCTGGGTCGATTATGTCCTGGATGTACCGATGTATTTTGTCTATCGCGATGGCGTCTATCACGATGTCTCCGGCAAAAGCTTCCGCGACTATATGAAGGGCAATCTGGAAGGGTTTGTGGGGCAATTGCCCACCATGACCGACTGGACCGATCATATGACAACGGTCTTCCCGGAAGTGCGGTTGAAGAAGTTCATCGAAATGCGTGGCGCCGATGGCGGCCCCTGGGGAAATCTATGCGCCCTGCCCGCACTGTGGGTCGGACTGATCTATGATGCCCAGGCGCAACAGGAAGCCGCCGATCTGATCAAGGATTGGACCATCGCGGAAATCTCTGCGATGCGCGATGCCGTGCCGAAACAGGCCATGGGCGCAAAATTCCGGGATGGAACGGTGCGGGATGTCGCGCGCAAAGTTCTGGAGATTTGTCAGGGCGGCTTGAAGCGCCGCGCCCGCTTGAGCGCCAGTTCCGGTCTGGATGAAACGCAATATATTGAGCCATTGCACCAGATCGTCGAGTCAGGTCGCACCCTGGCAGAAGACCAGTTAGAGGCCTATCACACGCGCTGGAATCAATCCGTCGAGCCAATCTACGACGAATTGAAATACTAGGCAGCGACGATATCAGCCAGCCTAAGCGATAATATCAGGCAGCAGGAAGCCGTTCAGCCGGGTCATTTGGTCCTTGATGGCCAGTTTGCGCTTTTTCATACGCTTTAACTGCAACTGATCAAACGGGGCGGATTCAGAGACGCGGGCGATCATTTGATCAAGATCGCGGTGTTCCTCTTCCAAGGCTGCGATGCGCTCACGGATTTCGGATTCTTCAACTTCGTCCATAACAGCCTTCAAGAAACAGGCAACCCGCCAGAATGGGCGGGCCGCTTGGGTATCACCTGTGGAATAGTCATTCAATGCGGTCGGACTATAGCAGCCTCTTCTTCAGGAATGAAGCATGTCCTTGCATCCATCAAACCGCGCGGTCATTCTAGGGCCATGACACAGGATTCCTTGCCCGACAGCGACACTTTTCGCCAGTTTTGCCTGACGCTTTACGCGGCAGAAGGGGTCGAGGCCGCCTGCCTGGATCTGCAAGATAAATTTGGTCTGGATGTGACTCTGATCCTGCTGTGCTGTTGGGTAGGGCAGCATGGTGTGCGGTTGTCAACGGAGTCACTGGCTCAGGCGGAACAATCCGTTAAGCCATGGCGGGAAACTGCGATCGATCCCATACGGGCGTTACGGCGGCGGTTAAAGGACGCTGTTGGTCCAATTGATCCTGATCGGGCAAAAGCTGTGCGAGATCTCATAAAGCAGGCTGAATTGGCTGCGGAATTTGTGCAGATGGACCATTTAGTCATCCTGCTGGAACATCTGCCTGGACGAGATGCCCGCATGGCCGATCGTGCTGGGATCGTTCGGGGAAACCTGCTGCGCTATACGGCGGCAAAGAGTATCAAAACAGATTTACTGCCCCGCCCGGCGCTGGAAACCCTTATCGCTCAGACAATTGCACCGCTCTATGATGAAGAAGATGAAGAACAGGGAACAGAGGAGTCGGGCACCGAGTTGCCAAAGACTTAGTCTTGGACATTCGCGGCCAATTCCGCATTGCGTTCCCGAAGTTCTGACAAAAGTGCCTCTACCTTTCCGCCGCCCCGGCGAATGACAGAAACAAATTCTTCTTTCTGAGTAGTGACCATCGAAACACGCTCGACGATGATATCGATGATCTTATCATGTCCATCGACCTTATGAACAATCCAACGAACATCGACAGGCGGTTCCCCATCTGTGCGCTGGATCGCAACCGTTACCTGTTGTGCGTCACCACGCAGATCCTTGGTATCAATTAGTTCGATGGATTTTCCAGAATAGCCTTTAAACATGATGGCGTATTTCCGGACGATATTTTCTTCCAGCAAGGAAATAAATTCTTTCATCTCGTCATCTGTCGCGCGACGGACGTAAGGCCCCAGAACGCGGCTGGCAACCGTGGGAATATCCATTCCCTCTTGCAATAAATCGCGAAAACGATCAGCGCGCTGGGCATTCGTAATATTTTCGTCGGTCAGAGCCGTTAGCGCTTTATCAGCCAATTTCAGGATGAACGCCCCAGCATCCTCTTGTGCCTGAGACATCCCGGAACAGGATGCAACAAACAGCACAAATCCTGCACAAAAGCCTAAAAAACTACGACGCTGCATTGTCACTCCACGTTTAATTCAGAACACTGGGAGAGGATAGTTCAGCTTGGGGAGTGCCTTCTCCCTCTGGAGCGGCGTCTTCATACCCAATCGTTGGGATCGATTCGTCATCATACATTCCGTTACGGATCATGCTTTCACGCTGTTGCCGATAAAGGCTGCGCACCGTCGCATAGAAATCCAGGGAGTTCTCTTCCAAGGATTCTAACTGGCGATAATTGCGTGAACGGTTGTCGATCAACTCCACACCGGCACGGATCGCGGTGTTGTATTCGATAACGGGGCGGTCTGAATGATATCCCCACCATCTGAAAGGATCGAGACCCGCATCGACAATAAAGCCAGCCAGAGCACGCGGCGACGAAGGCCCCAACAAAGGCAGCATCAGATACGGACCATCATCCACACCCCAAACCGCCAGCGTTTGACCAAAATCTTCTTCATGGTAGGGAATGCCCGCAGCTCCCGCGACATCAAACAAACCACCGCCCAACAAGGTGTTGGTCAAGAAACGACCCATGGTTTGCCCGGCGCGATCAGTTTCGCCCTGCATAATATCATTCGCCAAGATAACAGGCGTTTTCAGGTTACGAATAAAATTCCGTACACTGTCCCGCACCAGATCGGGCAACAGAAATTCATAGGCCTTGGCAATTGGACGAACGATAATTTTGTCCAGCGCCATGTTGAATTCAAAGATTGCTTCATTAAGCGGCTGAGCCGGATCGTTCGCTTCGTCGTAAATCTCACGCTCGACAGGATCGGTCGGCGCGGTAGCGCAGCCAGCAAGCCCCAAGGCAAGAACAAGCCCAAGGCCTGCACGTCGCAAAGTAAGACAAAAATTTGAGTCCATAGACATTCTTATATCAATCCCTAAACCCACATACTGACCTTTTGCCCCGTCGATCAGCTTCCGCGCCTGCCACTGCTTAACTAAGACTCTGGCATCACGCAACAAATCATATCAATGCCACTCAACACCTATTTGATAACGCCCATCCTTAAAACTGCGTTAACAAGGCTAAAAAACTGCCACTTCACCATCATGTCAGACCATTAAGGTCCCAAATTACGAGAAGTCCCTGATCAACACCGGATATCTTCAGATACCGGGTCTAGCATAGAGGCCCTGACCGCACCACAGACCAAACCGCCGCCATTCTATTTCCCCAAACCACTGTTGCATTTATGCCAATATGATTGTGCTTCAGGCGTGTTTTAGACTTGCCCTCGCGCCAGCTTCTCCATCACACTAAAACGAAGGCTCGAATGTAATAAATATAGGAAATTTTGTGCATGACCAATTCCACTACGCCCATATTTGATGATTTTCTTATCAGCAGTGCCAACCCTTCCGTCATTCCCGATTGGACAGATTACAACGATCATTTTAACGTCGCCTACTATGTGCAAGCTTTTGATCTTGCGGCGCAAGCATTTCGCAAAGACGCCGGTATTAACCACCCATTCCAAATTAAAACCAATCGTGTCTCATATTTGCGTGAGGTGCCCGGCGGCAGGACGCTGACATTAACAACCCAATTAATTGGATACTCGGAAAAAGGGCTGCATATGGTGCAAGCGCTATATGCTGAACCAGAGCGATATCTAGCAGCGGTTGAAGAGCGCCTGGAAGTGCCAATTGCGGGCACAGATGAGGAAATGAGCGCCATCACAAGAAAGTTGATGCCCATTGTTGCGTCACATGCGAAATATGCGCTTCCCGAAGACTGGAACACATTCTAAATTAATATAGAACGTTTTAATCTATCAAAGGATACTCTAGTTGTCTGTGAGCAGCTAGAATAGTTTGGGGCCTGAAACCCTTGATCGCGTGGCGTATTTTCTGAGGTTTGTGCGAACTAAGAGACAGACTAAAAATGCGCCTATAATCAGGAGTGCAATTATGGATAAAATTCACTTTGATAAATTGCTGTTCATTGACGTTTGGCTTGTTGCGCCAGGAAGGTCTATAGGGATAAAGAGACATTATGTGGACGGCTGATATGGTGCGTCGGGGTAAATAAAGAGTTAATCAAAAGTAATTATATTGGGGGTGAGTTCGGTGGAGTATTCTGAAGGCATTGAACAGGCGCGGATTTATGCCGAGGCCGCGCTTGATATTATGAAATGTCCCCGCCACGCCGCGTAATTTTGCGATCTGGTATTCTTATGCGAGTGAAAAATATCCGGATCTAAAAAAGACTCTGGATGTTTTGATCAGCAACAAACAGATTTTCACATCTCAAAAGAATGACGAAGTTTACGACAAATTTTTTACGAATTCCGAAGAAGGTCTTGCCCTTCAAGAAACATCGAGAAAAATAGAAGATCAGGTCGGTCGAGTCTTGGATATGATGGGCGATGCCTCGGGCGGGGTTGCTGATTTTGGCAAAACGCTGTCAGCGAGTTTGGGGGCATTTGCGGATACGAAAGGCCTAGACGGGATGCGTGCAGCCGTGCAATCGCTGGCGCTGGAAACCCAGAAAATGCAGAAGTCGAACTCGGCGCTTCAGTCTAAGCTAAAGGAATCATCGCAAGAAATTGCCAGTCTGCGCCAAAATCTTGAAGATGTTCAGCGCGAGGCAATGACCGATTCGTTAACAGGTATCGCCAATCGAAAGATGTTCGACACAACGCTCCGGCAACGCGCGATGGAAGCGATGGAGGACGGCGAACCTCTGTGCCTTGCCTTGGCGGATATCGACTTTTTCAAAAAGTTCAACGATACATACGGGCATCAAACTGGCGATCAGGTGTTAAAACTGGTTGCCCGCATTCTGCAAAGCAATGTCAAAGGCAAGGATCTTGCCGCCCGCTATGGTGGGGAAGAATTCGCCCTGATCTTGCCATCGACAAAGTTGTTTGATGCGAAAACTGTGTGCGACAATATCCGCAACTCAGTCTCCACAAAGCGTATCCGGAACCGCACAACCGGAGAAGAAATGGGAAATATTACACTGTCCATTGGGATTGCCGTGTTCAAACCTGGTGAATCCCTGGCAGATTTCATCAATAGATCTGATGAAGGGCTGTATTTTGCGAAAGGAAACGGACGAAACCAATCCGTTCTGGAAACGCAATTGGAATCCGTCAGCACCAATTAACTGTCATCGCACACTGATGTCGCAATTCCCGATCATCATTCGGCACCATGCCTTGCCGGAGCAAGACGATTCTGGTTTGGTCTGATGTATAATATATTAACGCGACGGTGCCTGATCAGGGGATAGGTGCTAGGGCGGGAGG
>JARGPE010000003.1:7878-16096 GCA_029212835.1 Alphaproteobacteria bacterium
GGTCGGCCGTGGCGACGGTCGCGCCAAAAAGCATATTAGAACGGTTGAAACGGCTGATCCGCAACGATCAGATCCGATTAGCAGGGCTGGCGGTATTCATTGGCGCTTTGGGCGGGGGTGCTGGTATCGCTTTCCGGGAGTCAATCGGCCTGATTCAAACCCTGTTTTTTGGGTTTTCCAGTGAACGTTTTCATTCAAATGTGGCAGATATTTCCCCTTGGAGCATTGTCCTGGCGCCTGCAATTGGCGGAATTCTGGTTGGGTTGATCGTATATTTCCTGATGCCTGACCGCCGCCCCCAAGCCGTCGCAGATGTCATGGAAGCGTCCGCCTTTCGCCGCAGTAAAATGAGCAAACGTGCCGGAATCGGAGCCTTTGTTGTTTCTGCGATCACGATAGGATCTGGTGCATCGGCCGGGCGTGAAGGGCCTGTCGTCCATTTTGTCGCCTTTCTGTCCACGCTGATTTCTCAAATCCTGAAGCTCGACCCGGAAACCCGTCGCTTGCTGCTGGGATGCGGTGTGGCGTCGGGCGTAGCTGCAAGCTTTAACGCCCCAATTGCCGGCGTTTTCTTCTCGTTGGAAGTGGTCATTGGATCGTATGCCCTGCGCAGTTTTGCCCCGGTTGTCATCGCATCTGTTGCGGGAACCCTGGTCAGCCGATCCTATTTCGGCGATTTCCCGGCCTTTACCATTCCCATCCATGAAATTGCGTCAGTTTGGGAATTCCCAGCCTTCGCGATTCTTGGCTGTGTTAGCGCTGGCGTAGCAATTGCTCTGTGCGTTTCCATCGACATTGTCAGACGGACCCATATACGCTTGAACATTCATCCAATTCTGCGCCCGGCTTTGGCGGGGTTGGCCGTGGGAATGATCGGCCTGTTCCTGCCCCAGGTCATGGGGGTTGGTTATGAAGCAACAGATGAAGCGTTGAATGAAATGTTGCCTCTGACGATGTTGATTGCCCTGATCCTCTTCAAAACCGCAGCAACGGCAATAACGCTAGGGTCTGGATTTGGCGGGGGTATTTTCTCCCCCTCCCTGTTTCTCGGCGCGATGTTGGGCGGCGCTTTTGGGTTCGTCGCCACCAGCATTTTCCCCTATCTATCGTCGGGCCACGGTGCCTATACCTTGGTGGGCATGGGCGCTGTTGCGGGCGCAACTCTGGGCGCACCGATTTCAACGATTTTCATCGTCTATGAATTGACCCGGGATTCCGCCCTTACGGTTGCTGTGATGATCGCAACCGTGATTTCCACACAGATTTTCACCGGTCTTTACAAACGGTCCTTCTTTCACTGGCAATTGGAAGTGCGCGGGATCAATCTGATGGGCAGTCGCGAATCCCGTATCATACGCCAAACCAATGTGCAGGAAGTGATGGAACAGGATTATGTCACTGTTCAACCCTCCTCTCTGCTGCCTGAAATTCGTCAGAAGTTGACGGCGACGCGCTATAGCGAGGTCTTTGTCGTTGATGAAGAGGGTCGATTGATCGGCACGATCATATTGGGTGATCTGGGGCAAGATGCCTTTGAGCATCTTCATGATTCTGACGTGAGAGCGATTGATGTCTGTCGCCGCACGCCGCCGGTGGCAACGGTAGAAACAGATTTGGAAGAAGCTATGAATTTGTTGGAAGACTGTAACGAGGAACATATCGCCGTGGTCAATAAATTAGATGATATGCGCCTGATGGGTGTTTTGCATGAACATGACGTGATGGCACGCTATCACCAGTGCATTCTGGAAACGCGCCGGGAAGAAGCGATATGAGCGGCCCAACGCCCCCAACGATCCCGGCCCCCAATCTGCCGCAACCCCTTCGCCCCATGACATCGGATTTACCGACCAAAGGCATTGTCTTTTCGATCATGGGATCATTTTTGCTGACCCTGAACGACACGATTGCAAAATTACTGACCGAAGGTTGGCCTGTCGGCGAGATCATGGCACTGCGCGGCACTGTAATTCTTTGTGTGATTATTGGCTTATTAAAACTGAAAAACCGCATGCACGCCCTGCGCATTCAGAACAAGACGGCTATGGGCGTTCGAGCCTTGGCGATTAGCGCAGCGACCTTCACGTTTCTGACAGCCCTCAGTCTTATGCCGATGGCGGATGCCCTTGCAATCGTCTTCATTTCACCAGTCATTTCAACGCTGTTGGCGATTGCTATTTTACAAGAAGCCGTTGGTTGGCGCCGTTGGACCGCGATGGGATTTGGATTTCTGGGTGTCATTATCGCGCTGAATCCGGGGGGGCTGCTGTCCAGTGCGCCGGCTGCCTATGGCTGGCAGGTGGCTATGCTGCCGTTGGTCGCCGCGTTGTTAACGGCGATTCGGGATGTCTCTTCGCGGCGTTTGGTTTCTGGCGATGATTCGCTTGCGATCATGTTCTATACGGTTCTCGCCGTCATCCTCTCAGGATATGCCACGGCAACGACAGGCACATGGCAAATGCCTGAACTTTTTGATATCGCCCTGATTCTTGGGGCGGCGGCCTTCATGTTCGGTGCGTATTTCTTTCAAATCGAAAGTTTCCGCTTCGCCCCGGTCAATCTGATCGCGCCCTTTCGCTATATCAGCTTGTTTTTTGCCGCTCTGATGGGATTCCTGGTCTGGGGTGATGTTCCGTCCTGGAACATGGCCGTCGGCGGACTTGTGATTGTGGCCAGCGGCCTGGTCATCTGGTGGCGGGAACGGCAACAAGCCGCGAAGACGGAGCCCGCCCATGAAGCCTAGAATCAGCATGATCACTCTTGGTGTCGATGATCTTGAAAAGTCGATCGCCTTCTATGAAAAAGGCTTAGGGCTGCCGCGAATGGAATCTCCTCCAACCGTCGCCTTTTTCACCCTGAATGGCACATGGTTGGGCCTATTTGGCCGCGAATCCCTGGCGGAAGACGCCCAGGTCCCCTGTGAAAAGTCCAACTTCAACAGCTTTGCCCTGGCCCATAATCTAGGCTCAGAATCGGAAGTGGACGCCCTGTTCGCGGAAGCTCTCCGCGCGGGCGCAACCCCGCTCAAACACCCTCAGCAGGTCTTCTGGGGTGGCTATTCCGGTTATTTCAAAGACTTGGACGGCCATTTGTGGGAAATCGCCTACAATCCCTTCATGTGGGTGGGCCCGGAAGATAAAGAGTGACTCAGGATTTTCTCTCTCCCATTAAATCGACGGGGTTTTCCATGCGCTGCCGAAGGCTATACTAGTTCCTATGTCTGACCCCTTAGATTACGACGATATCGACTTCCCCGCTGTGCCCAGCGGCCCGACCCCCGCCTATCCGGGGCGCAGCAACGTTGCGCCGCCGCCCTGGCTGGACAATCTGAACGACGCCCAGCGCATGGCAGTTGAGGCAATTGACGGCCCTGTCCTGGTGCTGGCGGGCGCAGGCACCGGCAAGACCCGTGTGCTGACCACCCGGCTTGCGCAGATCCTGCATCAGGGCAAGGCCAAGCCCTATCAGATTCTGTGCGTCACCTTCACCAACAAGGCCGCCAAGGAAATGCGCGAACGCGTCGCCCATCTGGTCGGCCCGGCGACAGAGGGGATGTGGCTGGGAACCTTCCACGCGCTGGGTACCCGCATTCTGCGCAAACATGCCGAATTGGTTGGCCTGAAGTCCAGTTTCACTATTCTGGATACCGACGACCAGATCCGCCTGTTGAAACAGGTGCTGGAAGCAGAAGGCGTGGACGAAAAACGCTGGCCCGCCCGCATGTTGATCCATGTCATCCAGCGCTGGAAAGATAAGGGCCAGGTCCCGGACCGTGTCAGTGCCTCCGAGTCCGGTGACATCGCCAATGGGCGCGCGGTGGAAATCTATCGCCAGTATCAGGATCGCCTGAAGACCCTGAATGCCTGTGACTTTGGCGATCTGCTGCTGCACAATCTGACGATCTTCACCAAGCATCCCGAAGTTCTGGAACAGTATCGCCGCCTCTTCCAGTACATCCTGGTCGATGAGTATCAGGACACCAACGTCTCGCAATATTTGTGGCTGCGCCTGTTGGCCCAGGGCCGCAAGGAAGGCGAAAGTCAGAATATCTGTTGTGTCGGCGATGACGATCAATCGATCTATGGCTGGCGTGGGGCGGAGGTTGGCAACATCCTGCGCTTTGAGAAGGACTTTCCCGGCGCAAAGGTCGTGCGACTGGAACGAAACTATCGCTCTACGCCCCACATTCTGGGCGCTGCCTCCGGCTTGATTGAGAAGAACGAGGGCCGACTGGGCAAGACCTTGTGGACCGACCGTAATGATGGCGACAAGGTCCGGGTGCGCGGCCTGTGGGATGGCGACGAGGAAGCGCGCCTGATCGCCGATGAAGTCGAAGCCCTGCAATTAAAGAATGAGCCGCTGGACGAAATCGCGATCCTGGTCCGCGCCGGATTCCAGACGCGCGAATTTGAAGAACGCTTCATCACCTTGGGCATTCCCTATCGCGTTGTCGGCGGCCCCCGATTCTACGAGCGCGAAGAAATCCGCGACGCCATCGCCTATCTGCGGGTGATCCACCAGCCCGCCGATGATCTGGCCTTTGAGCGGATCATCAATAAGCCAGCGCGGGGCATCGGCAAAACCACACTGCAAGCCCTGCACAAGGCCGCACGGGCGCAGGGTCTGCCGCTGTCCATCACCGCCCAGCGCATGGTGGAAACCGACGAGTTGAAAGCCGCCGCCCGCAGCAAGCTGATCGCCGCGATGGATATGTTCGACCGCTGGCGGCGTCTGTCCGAAGGCGTTGACCATGTGGAACTGACCGAAACCGTGCTGGAAGAAAGTGGCTATACAGATTTCTGGAAACAGTCGAAGAAACCGGAAGCGGCGGGCAAGCTGGAAAACCTCAAGGAAATGCTGACCGGCATGGAGGAATTCGACGATCTGGCCGCCTTCCTGGAACATATCAGTCTGGTGATGGAGGTCGAATCCAACACCGTCGGCCCCATGGTCTCGGTCATGACGCTGCATGCCGCAAAGGGGTTGGAGTTTGAAACCGTCTTCCTGCCGGGCTGGGAGGAAGGCCTGTTCCCACATCAACGCGCCATGGATGAAAGCGGCTTGGCCGGGTTGGAGGAAGAACGCCGCCTGGCCTATGTCGGGATCACCCGGGCCAAGCGCCGCTGTGAAATCAGCTTTGCCGCCAACCGGCGCATTCACGGTTCCTGGAATGCTGCCCTGCCGTCCCGCTTCATCGACGAACTGCCCCAGGACCATGCCTTGATCGAGGCCGATCGTGGCGTCTATGGCGGCATTGGCGGTGGTCGCGCCGAAGACCGCGCCGCCTTCACCCAAATGGGCTATGGCCGCAGCAATAGTTTCGGGGGCGGTGGTTTTGGCTCTGCCAAAGCCTCAGACTTCGATTCCGGCCCCACCTATTCCTCTCAGGGCGGCGGCCCCGGTTGGCAGCGCCTGAAACAGCGCGGCCTCAGCCAAACCCGCGCCCCCATCATCGATGCCGGCTACAGCCCCAGCGCCACCGACCATGATTTCGGCGAGGGCGAGCGCGTCTTCCACCAAAAATTCGGCCCCGGCACCATCACCGCCGTAGACGGTGACCGCCTCTCCATCGAATTCGACAAGGCAGGCAAAAAAACTGTTGTCGCGAGTTTCGTGGAGCGAGCGTAGTCAGAAGCCTCAAATAGGCACTCCCCGACATCTGAAATCCGTGCAATTGCCTCAAAAGAATGAGTGAGTCTTTTAGCGCGCCTCTTAGCCCCAGAGGTGCCGCTTTACAGCTCTTCAATTCCCACCGAAACGCGTCCCAGAATCGTCGGAAGAGATCCTCTCTTACTATCAGTCATTAGAATTTTTAGAGGGCCTATCAAATGTTTAAGGGTGACTTATGGACCAGAGCCCTCATGTAAGGGGTAACCTTAACAACAACGGGAGCCCAAAATGGCTGATCCTAAAAAAGTTGCTATCATCGTTACCTCTCACGCCAGCATGGGCGATACGGGCGAGAAGACCGGCGTTTGGCTGGAAGAATTCACCACCCCCTATTATCACCTGCGGGATGCAGGCCTGACGGTGGATGTTTTCTCTGTCGCAGGCGGAGAAATTCCGATTGATCCGAACAGCGTACAAGAGGATGGAGAGAAAGAGGAGAGCGTTGAGCGCTTTCTGAAAGACGAAAAGCTTCAGACGACTGTGAAGACGACCCCCTCTGTCGATCAGATCGATCTGGATGGCTATGATGCGGTGTTCTTTCCTGGTGGTCACGGAACCATGTGGGATTATCCATCCTCTGGCGCCATTGCGGAAGTGGTTTCACAGGGTCTGGACGCGGGGAAAATCATCGCCACCGTCTGTCATGGACCGGCCTGTCTGGTGAATGCAAAGACCAAGACGGGGGCCCCTGTCGTCAAGGGTCGTCGCGTCACCGGCTTCAGCAACAGTGAAGAAAAAGCGGCTGGTTTGACCGATGTCGTTCCGTTCCTGTTGGAAACGAAACTACGCGAGTTGGGCGGGCTGTATGAAAGTGTTGAAGACTTTCAACCGTTTGCCATTCGCGATGGGGACTTAATCACCGGTCAGAATCCGGCCTCTGCCAAGAAGGTCGCCGACTCGCTGATTGAAGCGTTGACGCATTCGGCAAAGCGCCGTGAGGTCGCCTAACCGCCTATCGGAGTCTGATCGCTCCTTATCAGCGATTGGACTCCCTTAACGCCGATACATCAGCAGCATCGTGCATCCGCCCTTGGACCCCGCCTCATGCATCGCCCCGATGGCACGTTGACAGTAATGTCCGGGGCCATAGCTGTGCTCCGCATCATAGAAATCGCCCTCCAGGACATAGATTTCTTCCAATTGGTCATGCGCATGGTCTGGGGTATAGGCACCAGGATCAATTTTCATCAGCGCCGTGGACACGCCGGTCTGGCTGTCCTTAAAGATCGGTTTCAGCCAGAATCCTGGCGCCCCTGTTTCCTGCCAGTCGCTCAAAGTCGTATCGATGCGGTGAGAGCCAGAGTGCAGGCGGTCAATGACGGTCATTTTATTGCTCCTCTATGAACGCTAGTGTAGGAAAAACAGTGCCCGGTGGGAAGAGGCCTGCGGGACACAGGATTTTTTCTTACTCGGCTCAGAATGGACAGACGGCAATGACCCATTTCACATTGGTACACGGGGCATGGCATGGGGCCTGGTGCTGGCAGGCGCTGGCCAAGATCCTGCAGGCACAGGGTCATAGCGTTTCCTGTATCACCCAGACCGGATTGGGGGAGCGTGCCGGGGAATTGTCGCCAGACATCACCTTACAGACCTTCGTTGATGATGTTGTTGGCTATTTCAAGGCTCAGGATATCCGCGATACGGTGCTGGTGGGGCACAGCTTTGGTGGGATCGCTATCACCGGCGCCGCTGCCGTTATGTCTGATCGCATTGCTGAATTGGTCTATCTGGATGCCATGGTGCCATTATCCGGCGTTGCGCCCAGTGAGACGGTTGCCCCGGATGTCTGGGCCGCGCGCAAGGCTGGCGCAGTCATGGTCGGCGAAACCCTGTGCCTGCCCCCGCCCAAGGCCATTGCCATGGGCCTGACCGATCCGACCGAGGCCGCCTTTATCGAGGCGCATATGACCCCCCATCCGATCCGCACCTATGAGACAGCCATCACTTTCAACGGTGCGCCAAACCAGGACCTGCCGGTGCGATATATTCGCGTCACCAATCCGATCTATACCCCGTTGCAGGCGCATCGCGATCGCGTCGCGGAAATGGGTTGGCCCAGTATCGATATCGCCAGCGGCCATGACTGTATGATCAATGCGCCAGACGCCTTAGCCGATATTTTGCTGAACGCTTAAGCCTGCTCTGTCAGCCCCGCCGCGTCTTCCAGGAAGGCAACGATTTCGGGGACGCCCTTATTATCTTTCAGGTTGGTGAACAGGAAGGGACGATCGCCGCGCATTTTCTTGGCGTCCCGATCCATCACTGACAGGTCTGCGCCCACCAGCGGGGCCAGATCGATCTTGTTGATCACCAGCAGGTCCGACCGGATGATCCCTGGACCGCCCTTGCGTGGAATTTTATCACCCGCCGACACATCTATTACATAAATTGTGATATCAGCAAGATCCGGTGAAAATGTTGCGGCAAGATTGTCACCGCCGGATTCGATCAACAGCACTTCCAGCTTGGGAAACTTCGCGACCAGATCGTCCACGGCGGCAAGATTTAGGGAGGCATCTTCACGAATGGCGGTATGGGGGCAGCC
>JARGPE010000003.1:16106-35260 GCA_029212835.1 Alphaproteobacteria bacterium
CACAATGCGGTCCGGCGACAGCGCGCCGCTGCGCGTCAGAAACTCTGCATCTTCCCGTGTGTAGATGTCATTCGTGATAGCGGCGATGTCATAGCGCTCGCGCATTGCCTTACACAGCCGGTCCATCAGCGCCGTCTTGCCAGAGCCGACCGGACCACCAATGCCAATCCGCACCGGTCCTGTATGAGAAACGGGTTTCGTCATGATCTAAACAACCTCGTATACTGAGTTTCGTGAAAAATTGCGGCCATATCGACCACGATGCTGGTACTGGATACTTCCGCCAAGGGTGTCTCTCGCGCCTTTTGCGCAAATTGGGTAATGGATGGTTTCAGCGCCATTAAGGCCGCCACACCATCCCGTTGACCCAGTGGAATCAACCGCTGCCCTGCGGATACCAGATTGGCCACCGCGCCATGCAGCCAGGATTCTACCGCCGTTTCAATCGGAACCCCCGCATCGGCGCAGGCTGCCCCAAAGGCAACAGCATGAGGAATTCCGACATCCGGAGTCGTGTTTTGCAGCAGGGATAAACGAGGATACTCCGACCCCTCCAACTGCAAGGCTTTGACAAAGGCACGCCCCTGATTGACGGACTCGGACGCCAATTCTGATGCTCCCCTCAAACTGACCGCTTCCTCCAGAACAGGCGATAGGCCGGCACCGTCAGCGCAATGGGCGGCACAGAGGAAGGCCGCGTCGGCCTGCAAATCGCCAAATTCCAATAGGGCCAGCACAAAGGATTCCAGGCTGGCGCGGTCGGTTACTTGCCCCGTCTCCACCAGCCATTCCAAGCCATGGGAATAGCTGAACGCCCCGACCGGGAAGGCGGGGGAGGTCCACAGCATCACCGTCTGCAACCAGTCCGGCGCGTGTGTCACGATCCAGTCCTTATGGATCCGTGATCATGGTCGTGGTCATGGTCATGATCGTGATGATGCCCATGCCCGATGCTGGCGGCATCATAGGCCCCGGCCTCTGGCGTGAAGGGCGCATTGTGGCGCTTCACTGCTGCCCCCAATCCTTCCACCATCGCCTCAATCACCGCATCGGCGCGAAAGCGGATTGAGCCATCGCCCAGAATTTGCACCGGCAAATGACGATTGCCCAGATGCCAGGCCAAACGGGCGGTGGCTGCCGGACTGCCCCCCAGGGCATCGGCAACCGGCTCTGGCGCTTCAACAATCCGGATCATGCCGCCCCCCTGCAATTCCAACCCGTCGCCCTGCCGAAGCGTAACAGCCTTGGGCAGGTCCAACAAAAATGGCTGGCTCTGATCGTCCTGCAGCTTGATGCGCCGCCGGTTGCGTTGATCCAGGTCCAGCGTGGCACTGACAGTCCCAGCATCCGCCTCCCAAGTGCCTGCAATATGCAGATTTATGGCCCGCCGCATAATATCCTCAGAACAGAAAATAGCGTTGTGCCAGTGGCAATTCTGCCGCGGGCTCACAGGTCAACAGTTCGCCATCGGCTCGAACCTCATAGGTTTCCGGGTCAACGGTGATATCAGGCAAGGCATCGTTCAGGGCCATGTCCGCCTTTGTCACCGTCCGACAGCCCTTCACCGCCAGAACCTGCTTGGATAGATTGAGGGACTGTTTCAGCCCGGCATCGACCCCCGCTTGAGACAGGAAGGTAACCCCCGTTGCGCCCAGCGCGCCGCCCAGACTGCCAAACATTGGGCGATAATGCACCGGTTGTGGCGTTGGGATTGAGGCATTGGGATCTCCCATCGCGGCAGCTGCAATCATGCCAGAGCGCAAAACCAGATCTGGCTTCACGCCAAAGAACATCGGCTTCCACAGCACCAAATCTGCCAGCTTTCCAACCTCAATGGAACCAACATGCTGGGACAATCCATGGGCTCTGGCGGGGTTTATGGTGTATTTGGCGATATAACGCCGGGCACGCAGATTATCATTGTCACCCTTTTCCCCGTCCAAACTGCCGCGCTGCTGTTTCATCTTATGGGCTGTTTGCCAAGTTCGTGTAATAACTTCCCCTACACGGCCCATAGCCTGACTGTCCGACGCGATGATGGAGAAGGCACCGATATCATGCAGGATATCTTCCGCCGCGATGGTTTCCTTGCGAATCCGGCTTTCTGCGAAGGCGACATCTTCTGGAATGCGGGGGTCCAGGTGATGACAGACCATTAGCATATCCAAATGCTCATCAACTGTATTGCGGGTATAAGGACGCGTTGGATTGGTGGACGAAGGGATCACATTGGCCAGACCACAGACCTTGATGATATCGGGCGCATGACCACCGCCCGCCCCTTCCGTGTGGAAGGCATGGATGGTGCGTCCCTTGAAGGCCGCAATCGTGTTCTCGACAAAGCCGCTTTCGTTCAGCGTGTCGGTGTGGATAGCAACCTGGACATCTGTTTCTTCTGCAACGCTGAGGCAGCAATCAATCGCCGATGGCGTGGTGCCCCAATCTTCATGCAGCTTTAATCCAATGGCCCCAGCGGCGACCATTTCGATCAGCGCATCCGGGCGTGACGCATTGCCCTTACCAAACAGCCCCACATTCACCGCCATGCCATCCACGGCTTGCAGCATGCGCGCCATATGCCAGGGACCGGGCGTTGCGGTCGTGGCATTGGTGCCCTCCGCCGGTCCGGTGCCACCGCCCAGCATGGTGGTCACGCCAGACATCAGCGCGTCTTCCGCCTGTTGCGGGCAAATCCAGTGAATATGGGCATCGATGCCGCCTGCGGTCACAATGCGTCCCTCACCCGCAATGATTTCCGTTCCGGGACCGCAGATAATATCAACGCCCGGCTGCACATCGGGATTGCCCGCCTTACCAATGGCGGCGATCTTGCCGCCCTTCAGCCCGATATCGGCCTTATAGACGCCGGTGTAATCCAGGATCAGGGCATTGGTAATGACGGTATCCATCGCCCCTTCGGCTCGCGTCGCCTGGGATTGACCCATCCCGTCGCGGATCACCTTGCCGCCACCGAATTTGACTTCCTCACCATAGATCGTGCGGTCGCTTTCGACCTCGATGATCAAATTCGTATCGGCCAGGCGCACCTTATCGCCTGTGGTGGGGCCATACATATCGGCATAGGCCTGTCTGTCGATTGAATATGCCATGATTTATTTCCCCCCATCCAGCGGGCCTTGAACCGCGCCGTTAAACCCGGTCACGACCCGCTTGCCTGCATAGGCGACCAGATTGACGTCCCGGCTCTGCCCTGGCTCGAAGCGCACGGCGGTTCCTGCCGGAATGTCCAGCCGGAATCCCCGCGCCGCGGCCCGATCAAATTTCAAGGCTGGATTGGTTTCTGCGAAATGGTAATGACTGCCGACCTGAACCGGGCGATCACCGCTATTGGCGACCGTCAATGTCACGGTATCTCGTCCCCCATTCAGAACGATCTCACCCGCCGCACAAAGGATTTCTCCTGGAATCATGATCTCTCTCCTTTGCCTTATCGGATTGGGGTGTGAACGGTGACCAGCTTGGTCCCATCGGGGAAGGTAGCCTCAACTTGGACCTCATGGATCATCTCCGCGATGCCATCCATGACCTGATCCCGGGTGATGACCGTGGCCCCATCGCGCATCAAATCGGCCACAGTGCGGCCATCGCGGGCGCCCTCAACGACATAGTCACTGATCAGGGCAATCGCTTCTGGATAGTTCAGCTTCACGCCCCGCGCCAATCGCTTGCGCGCCACTTCGGCCGCCATAGCGACCAGCAGCTTGTCTTTCTCTCTGGGTGATAAGTTCATTTTCCCCGTCGCCTCCCTTAACTCAGCTCATACTTTTAACAATGGATTAAGGCCGGCAACCGTGCGGGGCGGCCAAAGGCCTCCTGCCGCAGGACCGACCAGAGTTTCATATATCGTGCGCGCATCGCGGCTGGATCTTTACCCAGAAACCGCACCAGCATCAGCGGCCCCATGACGGTTGCGCCCGCCGCGCCCAACGGCAAATCCGCCAGAAGCGGGCGCACCAGATCCCGCAATGCCTCCGGCTGAGGCGCAACACAGATCAGGCTGGCCATCGCGGTTGCCCCATCCAGGCCAAAGGGGCTGGTTGCCACAGCCGGGCTCAAGGTGAAGGCATCACGCCAGATGGTTTTACCCGCCACTGTTACCCGCCACTGTTCCTGGAACTGACACTGGCGAACAGATTCGCCCATCGCCGCACGCCCGAAGATTGCCATCTCTCCCGCCATAACCTGCGACGTTTCATCGTCAAGATCGATCCGCGTAGATCGCATCAGACGTGCCCCTTCGAACAGGATCGTTTCCTGCGGCAAATATTCCAAACAGGCCTCCGTCCCAACGGTCAGGGACAGTGTTACCTGTGCCGGTTGCACGTCCTGGGCTCGATAGACCTTCTCCGCTGCCTGGGCCAGGCTAAGAACCTGCGCCTTTTCTTCAACGCTTATGTAAACATCAAGTTGGTCGCCGCCGACCAGCCCGCCGGAAACTGTGGTGATAGCGGCGGTAATGACATCACCGCGCGCAGGTCTTGGAAACAGCACGCGCATAGGATGGCTGTGATACAGATCGCTCAACCCCGTCTCACCCCGCTTGGCATCGTAACGAAAGCCAAGAATAACCGCGCCCCATGCACGTTGCGCGGCGGGTTTTGTGGCAAGGGTTAGGGCGATATCTCCATCCATCACAACACGCTACCCTCAGAATGGTTCACTGCGCAATATGTTGCGGCGCAAAAACGATCTTTCTCGGCAGTATTTGACGCGCATAGCGGTTGATGGGTTGCGCGGCGCATGGCACTCTCGCGCGCACTATGAGAACCGTACCGCATCATAAGCACGCTCCAAACGTCTATGCCTCCGGCCCGCTGGATCGGGCCGATCGCATTCGTGGCGATCAGGACGCTCTTAGCGCCGCGATGGCCAGCAAGACTGCCCGATTGCTGCCGGTTTGGCGCGGCAACAATCTGGTTCAAATGGGCACGGTGATGCGGGGTTGGACCCTGCAGGCGTCGCGCACGGATCTGATCACCCAATCAACATTGTCAGTTTTCCTGGGGCTGGATGCTACGGGCACGCCCCATTTCGCAATCGACTTGTCTGATTTGGAAGAACCGCCAGAAATTGAAGCTGATACAGTCTTTGAAGATCTGCGCAAGGTCGGCCCGATGCTGGGCGACGATGATGGGGCGGTTCTGGCCTATGCCCGGGGTTTGGTGCATTGGCACCGACGTCACTTGTTCTGTGGCGTTTGCGGCAGTCCGACAGAATCCCGCAAGGGTGGCCATGAGCGCCGCTGCACCAACGAAAACTGTGGTGCCTCACATTTTCCCCGAACTGACCCAGCTGTCATCATGCTGGTCCATGATGGAGCAGACCGTATCGTGCTGGGCCGTCAAAAGGAATGGCCACCGGGCCGGTGTTCTGTACTCGCCGGATTTGTCGAACCAGGGGAAAGCCTGGAGGATGCCGTCGCCCGGGAAGTGATGGAGGAAGTGGGCCTGCCCACCGCCGATATCCGCGATAATTCCAGCCAGCCCTGGCCCTTCCCGTCGTCCATCATGCTGGGCTTTAGCGCCCGCGCGACCGCCGAAGAGATGACGGTTGCCACCGATGAAATCGAAGAAGCCCGCTGGGTCACCCGCGCCGAAATTGCTGCCAGCCCCGAAGACGAGACCTTCGCCCTACCGCGCCGCGATTCCATCGCCTATCGCCTGATCCAAGACTGGATGGCAGAGGGTTAACGATTACTCCTCCGCGCGGTAATCGGCTTGGCGATATGTTCCCAACAGCTTGATCTTGGTGGTGAAGAATTGCAGTTCTTCCATCGCCTGATCAACGGACTTGTCGGCAGGATGTCCTTCAATTTCCGCATAGAATCGAGCGCGGCTGTCATCGCCGACGCTGATATAGCTTTCCAACTTGATCATATTGACCCCATTGGTGGCGAACCCGCCCAAGGATTTATACAGCGATGCTGGCACACTGCGCACAGTGAAGACGAAACTGGTCAGGCACGGACCAGACCGGGGATCGGGTTCAATCCGGGTGCGCGACATCACGATGAAGCGAGTCACATTGCCGATCCGATCCTCAATCCGGGGACGCAGGATATCCAGACCATAGGTTTCCGCCGCCAGGGTTGACGCGATAGCCGCCACAGACGGATCGTTCAGTTTCGCAACATCCTGAGCGGCGCCCGCCGTATCCGCTGCGATCACCGGCTTGATCTTCAATTCCCGCAAGGTGTTGCGGCACTGCGCAAGCGCTTGTTCGTGGCTTCGGGCTTCCTTCACCGTCTCAAATGTGCCGCCCTTCGGGACCAGCAAGCAATGGTGCACCGGCTGGAAATATTCCCCGATGATGAACAGGTTGGACTCTGGCAATAGGTGATGAATATCAGCAACCCGGCCCCCCAAGGAATTTTCAATCGGGATCATCGCCAAACCGGCGCGCCCTTCTTCAACTGCAGCGAATGCATCCTGGAAAGTTGGGCAGGCCAGAGGCTCCATCGCCGGAAACGCCCCGCGTGCAGCAAGATGCGAATAGGCCCCCAATACACCCTGAAAGGCGATTACAGGATTGTCCTGCGCAGGATTAACAATCGCAGTCGGGGATTGAGGAGTAGACATTGTTCTGTGACCTTCCTGAAAATACGAAACCGAGCCCAAAGCCCCGGCAAACGATCCTACGCCGTGTTCCAAATCCAATACCGTCACCCGCAGGGCAGACGCGAGTTTTGTCATCATACTGCGTTTTGGAGCGGTCTTTCCTGTCTCCCACAAAGCAATGGTCGACTGAGTAACACCCAGTCGTTTTGCCAGATCACTCTGGCTCAGACCCGCCGCAAGGCGCGCCCCTCTTACTGCCGAAGACAAGCTCATAGCGCCGATTTAAGCCCGCAAAGGCCTAAGGTCAATATTTTTATTAATTATAAATATGAGAAAAACTAATATTTCTCATATGCTCGCATAAAACTCATAGCCTGATTCAATAAGGCCATGCGCGCCGTATCACCGGTTTCACTGTCGGGATGATGGACCGTTGCCAATTGCCGGTAACGGGCCTTGATTTCTGCGACGGTGGGCCGTGAATTTGGCGGAAACCCGAGGACAAACTGGGCCTCATCCTTAGTCCGAACTGCATTGGGCAAGGAATCCCCCAATAGAACATCCATTGCAGAGCGCAGCCGTTGCATCTCCCGTGTTGGGCGATGGCTGGGCTCTAATGTCATACGCAAGGCACCACTGTCTAAGGCCAGCGCCACGCGCAACGCCTTTCGCAACAGAACAATGTTATATCCATCCGGCAATCGCACCTGTAACCGTGGTTTCCGACGCCAGGGCTTTCCCTTATCCGGCCCCGACTTGAGTGTAACCGTCTCACGGTCCGAAGGCTTCGGCTCGCCTGGGTCCAATACGCTTGAGATAAGCTGTTCCGACACAGTCAAAATCACAGACCGGGCCAAATCCGCGGCGTTTACCCCGCGCGACTCAGCCAGGGCCAGAACCTGATTTCGGAAATTTGTACTGCAGGGAATGGTATAAGAACGCTTGTGGCCCGAATTCTCGTCGGGCGCATCCTTTTTTGCGTGAGAGACAGTATCTTTGCGCATAATCCCTTGTCCCTAGCCTGAAACGTGCCAAATTGGCAATGTTTTCCCGCGTCCCTCGACAACAGAAAACTTTCCTGCATGATAGGGAAGAACCGCGACCGGATAAAATCGGTCCAACAGTAATAAAAGAAGGAGGGCCACATGGCCGTCGTTGAGATTTATACCCGCCCGATGTGCGGATTTTGCTATCGTGCGAAAAAGCTGCTGGACAGCAAAGGTGTCAGTTATTCCGAATATGATATTTGGGGTGAAGGCAATAAAAAGGAAGAGATGACCAAACGGGCACCGGGCGCGGAAACCGTGCCACAAATTTTTATCGATGACGTTTTGGTCGGTGGATGTGATGATTTGATGGAAGCAGAAGCCAGCGGTAAGCTGGACAAGCTGCTGGGAACCGCAGCCTGATTAAATATGATTAAGGCGATGCAAGGGAGAATGAGATGAAAGAGACATTGACGGTTGGACTGGTCCAAATGACCTCCACCACATCGATTGACCGAAACATCGATATCTCCAGCGACCTGATCCGACAGGCGGCAGCAATGGGGGCAGAGCTTGTTGCCCTGCCAGAAGTCGTGAATCTAATGCAACGCGACCGGTCTCAATCCTCTCAGGTCGCCGCATTGGAATCCGAAGATGCCTCTTTGGCTGGGTACAAGGCTTTGGCGGCAGAACTTGGTATCTGGATCCACGCCGGATCACTGGTCATTCGCCTTGCCGATGACAAACGGTTTGCCAATCGCGGATTTCTGATCGATCCCACCGGACAGGTGCAGGCGCAATACGACAAAATTCACATGTTTGATGTCGACTTGGCCAATGGAGAGAGCTACCGAGAAAGCAACGGTTTCCGTCCCGGCACCCATGCCACCCTGGCCCAAACACCCTGGGGGGGCTATGGCATGGCAGTTTGTTATGACTTACGTTTCCCGCATCTATTCCGTGATCTGGCCAAGTCAGGCGCGCGTGTTCTAGCGGTCCCTGCCGCCTTCACTCGCACGACAGGCCAGGCCCATTGGCACACGCTGCTGCGTGCCCGGGCCATCGAGAATGGCTGTTTCGTTATTGCCCCGGCGCAATGTGGCGATCATGAAGACGGTCGCAAAACCTATGGTCATGCGCTGGTCATTGATCCTTGGGGCGAAATACTTGCCGATGGCGGAGAAGAACCAGGCATCGTGATCGCCACGCTGGACCTGAATCGCGTCGCAGAGGTCAGGGGCATGGTACCGTCGCTGAACAATGATCTGCCCTATGACAAGCCACAGGAAATCGCGCTGAACGCAGCCGCGGAATAACTACTCCCGCTGTTCTCCACAAAAGCCCCGCACCGCATTGCCCACGCGCATCAGATCCGAACTGTCGCGGGTTGAGGGGTCCGTTGGAGGACCATCAGCGATGCGAAAAGCTGTAACGTTATAGGGCATGAAGGACACAATGGACCCGCCGCGCCCTCTGGACGACGGGATATTCTGCAAGCAGGACCCACCCAGTTTGATCGGTGTGCGCCAGAACCCCAAGCCATAGCGACCGGAACCATTGGGGTAGACAACACCTGTCGGCAACCCCTTTGCGACCTCCGTATCCAACGCATCAACCACCAGATCCCGCGACAAACCCGTCGGGATGTTGCCGCCCGTGCTGTGGCGCAAAACCAAGATCAACCGCACCAATTCGCCCGTGGTTGGATACAAGCCATTGCCCAGGTCAGGAACGCGTTGATCCGGCGACGCCCCAACACTCATCTGCATTTGTAGCCGCGCAATCCCGATCGCTTTAAAAAACCGATCCTGCAGAATCCACCGCAGTGTGGCACCCTGACCATCATGTTGTTTGACCAATCGATCTAACGCCAGGGCCAAAACGAAACTGTCTGAAAGCCGGAATCGAAACACCGTGCCCGGTGCCCATGGATATGCAGGAAATCGCTTCGCCACCGACAATTTCTGACCAATTGTCTGCGCCGCTTCAATCTCTCGCGCGGTGGGATCAGAATCTGCAGTAACAAAGCTTGCCGTCCGCTCTGGTACGATTTCACCCAGGCCGCTGGCCATATTGATCATGTCCAGAATGCGGGTGCGTCGCCATTGCGGATGGTCTGCCAATTCAGGAACCAATTCCCCGATCGTCAGATTCAGGACATCCTCATCTACCCGATGCGCGAAATGGGCAACCGCCATGAACCCCAGAAATGTTGGTGTCATACTGGTGATACCATGGCGCATTTGCCGGCAGAACGGATATAGCCCGTGGCGCGTATTGCAGCCCTTAAGGTACACTGTGTCGTCAATAATCAGCCCACTGGTCGAAACACTGCCTTTTTTGCCCAAGGGACCGTCGAAGCCCTCAATTGCATCTGCGCTAAAGCGACCTGCCAGGTCCACCCAATCCTGATACAGGGGCGCGCTGGCCATACGATCTTCATAGGCCGCGATCCGGCTTTGTGCGCCTTCGATTTGGCCTGAGACAAAGTCTAGCGACAACGTCCCCCAAAGATCCGCTTCTCGACCAGCAGCGGTCTCTTGAGAGAATTGCATGATCATGTGGGAAACCGGCTTTCCATCACCATACAGGAAGCTAGCCACACCATTGCGTACCGCGCCATAACGGCTGTCGACAATGCTGATCGGCATTAGCGCCCTAGACTGCCCTTGATCGCCTGCTTCTCGCCAGACACGCCCAACACCAAACAGCAAAGTGAACCGCCGCCGCTGATCAATAACGATCGTTTCCGGGGCCGGAACCGGCACGATGCGATCCCCATGGGTGATAATCCCGAGCGTCTTTTCTGGCAGAATCAGTTCCCTTTCCCCCAAGGTGCCGATAACGTGGATCGATAAGGCCCCTTCATACAGGGTCATTGTGCCCTGGATCGCCTCTCCCTTTCCAATTGCCCTGCCGGCTGGCAAAAAATCTTCTAAGACAAGAGGGGCTTTTAACGCACTGCCCGACGCAAACGCGTTCGGTGGCAATGCCCGACGAGACTCATCCCATGCAAACTGCGACAATTTGGCAGCGGAATCGAGATCTCGGGCCGGAGAGAGATGAAATTTCGGAACACCCGCCTCATCTGCCATGCTGCACCGCACAGAAAATGACGAAATAACCACAAAAAGAATAAGGGCCGCTTTATTGAGTGACCAAATTTTACGCATCTTTGTATACCCTTACCGCTCTGATTTTCTGCCGCATTCAGCGACTTTCTTAACTGGTGATTCCCTCAGGAACCCCACTAAATAGGGCTAAAACCCTCACATTTCCCAGAACGACTATTATTCGAGCTAAGATCTGCCTAATATTTGTGCTGCTTATTATGATATGAGCCCTTGATTCCAAATGAATTATCTGCCAATTATTGCACTGCAGCATGATCCGCCTAATCATGCTGTGACGTGAACACCGCAGCTTGTGCATTTGCACATTAAGTCTGCTCTGTTTCGTCCGTATTGGGCGTTTCCTCCCTAAACTTGGGCCGCGTTTCGACGCGGTCCTTTTTTTTGGCTCATGCTATATCATAGATAGCTAAAATCGCCCAAATGCTGCTTGTTCCACGCCCCGAATACGGGGAGCAGCAACCCACAAAATGTTTGGGAGAATGACAAGGAAATCGGGGGCTTAATGGCGTCGTATCAGCCGGTGGTGGCGTAAACCACCCAATGGCCCGCTTCCGTCAGGCAAGCGGTTTCACGACCAGATACTGTGTTTCCGTCGACATTCACCTCAGCATCATATTCGCGGCAGATTCGGCCCTGAGCATTCAGAAAGGTGCGCATGGGCGTGATACTGCCATGAGTGCCGGTCGCATTGTTCTTCCAAGTTGCCGTTTCACCGGCAGGCGCCTGGGTCAGACTTTGATAGGTCGTTTGCTGCATTGAGGTTTTGTCATAGCGCGTCAGATTATCAGCCAACATCTTTCCGCCATAGGCCCCCGCAGCGCCAAGACCCAAAGCCCAAAGCAGTCGGGAATCCTCATTGCCAAAATATTCATAGCCAATCAAACCGCCAACAACAGCCCCCGCTACAGCACCAATGGCGAGTTTATCATCGGTGGAGAGTTCTTCCTGTCCAGTCGTACAGGCTGCCTGGGACACCAAAACACTGGCCGTTATGACCATTGCGCAGAGCCGCGCCGATACAGACCTTTTTTTGCTGGATAGATAGCCGTCAGCAACATGAATCGGGACAATTGCCCCACAGGTCGAATGGTTCTTCATTCCGTTTCTCCTGGCAAGGAGGCGGGGAAATCCTTCTGGGCCGCCTCTGTTCACCGTCTGACCTACCAGAAATTCAAACAAAACGCTACTGCAAATCGGTCATTCAAGACTTAACGAAGGCGGCTCGCTCCTCAACCGGGGTCGGGGTTACCACAGGTGACGGCACAAGAACGCGGGACAAATCCGGCACAAGGATACGCAAAGGGCGGCTGCCCAGGGTGATTTCCATTGGGGCATGACCGATCAAATCACCATCAGACTGAATCGGTTCACCGACCGGCCCATCTAAACGCACATGGCGTGCCGTCAGAATTGTCGCATCCGACAGATTGGCCACACGGTTGGTCAGCAAGGCAATCCCATATCGGACCAGCGCCCAACGACTGGTCCCAGTCAACAGCACCACACTGATGCTGTCATCTCCCAACCTGGTGTCAGGGGCAATAATAAAGGGGCCAGCATAGTGGCTGGCATGGGTCACAATCACCAACCCGGCGTGATGAGTATTTCCATCCACCGTGACCGTGATGGTCGTTTTGGCGTTGCGCGCGATCTCCTGCAACGCAGCCAGAACATAGGCCATCTTGCCAATAACACGCTTCAGTTTGCTGTTCACATCAGCGACAACACGCGCGTCCGGGCCTGCACTGACCATTAATAGAAATCCGCGCTCACCGGCCAGCGCCGGGTAAATCTCCGCGACACGCCCAACAGATGGCATTTCCGCCGCGCGCTTCAGCTTCAATCCCATGCCCAGTTCAAACGCAAACACATTGGCTGTTCCCAAAGGTGCAATCGCCATTGGGATCGGTCGTCCAATCAGGCCATTTGCGACCTCGTTGATCGTCCCGTCACCGCCTGCCGCCACCACGACATCAATAGACTCAACATCTAGTTCAGCCGCAATTGTGGTTGCATGCCCAGGCCCCTCCGTGCGCCGCAGCACCACATCATGCCCGCGAGCCCGCAAGTGTTTTAAGAAACTACGAAGACGACCACGCTGACGAAATCCCGCAACAGGATTGTAAATAACCGCAACCCGTCTGCGAATCGGGTCCACAACTTTCTTTTTTTCAAACACTGACGAGGATCTCCATCATAACGAATTAAGGGAAATAGGGTCTGTTAGATGTCGTTTCTATTTCTTGTTCGTTAAACTTAAGTGAAAGCAAACAAGAACGCCTAAATTTACTTATTTTCTTCACAATACACCCGTATTCCCTGCGGATCGAAAGATTTTAAAGGCGGATACGGATATGCACGGGTTTCGCGGCGTCAGTCGATATCGCACAGTTTGGATTTCGGATACCCATTTGGGGACCCGGGGATGCAAGGCAGAATTCCTCTTGGACTTTCTGCAGCATACAGACTGCGAAACATTGTACCTGGTTGGCGACATCATTGATGGATGGCGCCTGAAGAAATCGTGGTATTGGACCGCGACACAAAATGATGTTGTCCAGGAAGTTCTGAGGAAGGCACGTAAGGGTTGTCAGGTCATTTATGTGCCGGGCAATCATGATGAAGTATTGCGCGATTACACCAACCTGTTCTTCGGTGGCGTACTGGTCAAAGACGAGGCGATCCATAAAGCCGCTGATGGACGCACCTATTTGATCATCCATGGCGACAAATTTGACTCCGTCGTGAAATATGCCAAGTGGTTAGCTTATCTTGGGGATTGGGCCTACACGATCCTGTTATCGACCAATCATTACTTCAATCAAATCCGCCGCTGGTTAAACCTGCCCTATTGGTCGCTGTCTGCGTTTTTGAAGCAGAAGGTCAAGAACGCCGTCGAATTCATCAGCAAATTTGAAGAAGCCGTCGCCCATGAAGCAAAACAGCGCGGCGTAGATGGCGTGATTTGTGGTCACATCCATCATGCTGAAATGCGCGATATCGATGGCATTCTGTACTGCAATGACGGCGATTGGGTCGAAAGCTGCACCGCCTTGGTTGAACATGCCAATGGCCGCATGGAAATCGTACACTGGACGGAAAACACAGTTCATGTCCCGGTCTTGAAGGATCAAAGACTGACTGTGAAGGCACCCGCATGAACGCGGTAACGGCTGCACCCGTTAGTGTTGAAACCCACATTCCCGATATCTCTGCTGTGCCGGGGCAACGACTGGTCATCGTCAGCGATGCCTGGTTACCTCAAATCAATGGCGTGGTTCGGACATTGGATCGCACCCGGCAGGAAATGGAAAATTTGGGGTTGGATGTTCATGTCATCGGCCCAGATCGCTTCCGAACCATTCCTTGCCCAACCTATCCAGAAATCCGGCTGGCTATGAATGCCCTATGGGCGCTGCCGAAAATGCTGAAAGACCTGATGCCGGCCGCAATCCATATCGCAACGGAAGGGCCTTTGGGATCAGCGGCCAGACGCTTTTGCAAAAAGCACAAGCATCCTTTCTCCACCAGCTTCCACACCCGTTTTCCAGAATATATTCACGCCCGATGCGGCCTGCCGGTTTCAATCACCTATTCCTGGATGCGTAAGTTTCATGGCGACGCCTCGGTCACCATGGTTACAACGCCCACGATGCGGACTGATTTGAACAATCGGAATTTTAAAAATCTGGAAATTTGGTCCCGGGGTGTGGACCTAGAACTGTTCCGTCCGCGCCCGAAGGATATTCTGGATTTCCCCCGTCCCATTTTCATGAATATTGGCAGGGTGGCCGTGGAAAAGAACATCGGTGCCTTTCTGGATCTGGCATTACCGGGCACCAAGGTTGTCGTAGGGGGTGGCCCTCAATTGGAAGAATTACAGGCGGCCTATCCTGATGTGAAATTCCTGGGCCCAAAGACAGGGGAAGATTTGGCGCGCCACTATGCCGCCGCCGATGTTTTCGTCTTTCCCAGTCGAACGGACACTTTTGGCCTGGTTCTGCTGGAAGCACTGGCCTCCGGTGTACCGGTCGCCGCGCTGCCAGTACCAGGTCCAATCGATGTCATCGGGGATCATCCCTGTGGCGTCCTGGACGAAGATTTACAGCGCGCCGCAATGCGAGCCCTGGAAATTGATCCCGCAAACTGCCGCCGCCATGCCGAGAGATTCAGCTGGGAAGCATGCTCTCTTCAATTCCTGCAGAACCTGACGGCGCATCAATAGCCATCGGTTTTGCCGACCGACTTACTTGGTGGCCAATAATTGGATGCCGGATTTGCCGAAGGTCCAGGTACGCTTGTGAACCACGTCCGAAAAGCCGACACGCTTGAGGAAGGGCACTATATTGTCACGGGTGAAATACAGCTTATGGTCCGGTGCGCCCAAAAAGCGAGTCACCTTGCCATCAGGCGTCAGGTATTCTGCTAAATCAGGCGTGGTTAAATATAAAACCCCACCCTTCCGCAAGAGTTGAAACAGGCCCATCGCAAAATCAAACGGATCGATCGTATGTTCGATCACTTCAGAACAATAAATCGCATCAAACTCCCCCGCCCCGGAATAAGCCTCCAGTGAGGTACAATGAAACGGAATTTCAGGGAACAATTCACCCGATTGACGGGCCAGATTCTTGCTGATTTCGATGCCTTCCGGCTCCAAGCCGATTTCTTTCGCCATCGCACAGAACAATCCGACATTGCTGCCGACATCCAGCACCCGACGACCGCCCGTCATGTGTTTCTTAAGCCATTTTGCGCGAGATTTAGAACGCCGCGCCTTGCTTTTCCATTTTGGCGTCATGACCCGCATATAGCCACCGCCAATTTCATCCTGAATTTCGTCAATCTCCTCCACGGACGGCATGTTCTTCAAGCACACGAAGCCGCTATCAGGAAAACGGATCCACGTCACCGTGCCGCCATCGGGATCAGATTGAACACAAAACTCTTCGATGCGATCCGATCCAGAAATCGGACAGGTAATCGTCGCAGGCTGAGATGTCATGGGCGATCAACTATATAGACAAGAAGGATGACGATGGCGGCGATATTCGCCCCGATAATGAAGATGCCGTCCAGCGACCCCGCCTTTATCGGTGCCCAGAAAAAAGCCACCAGAATTGGCAAAAGGCACACGCTGAGCGCCAGGAGTATTTTAGGAATATTCATTCCACCTTAAACCTGTTCCAGCATGTTCTCGACCCTATCCCTTGGGCGGCAAGGCATCCGCAACGCGTGATACAACTTTGGCAAATGAGCCGTTCACGACGCATTGCCTTGCGTATACCGCACTATCCAGACCCTGTCCATGTCCGCCTCGCCGGGATGGGTTAGCGGCGTGACGCCTCCCGCGACCCATGCTATAGGGCGGATATCTTGAAAACCTCAAATCAGCAGACCGGGATAAACGGTGGCAAACAACGACTCCCAGGCGCAGAAAAAAACCAGATTTCGGTTTGATCCCGTCACCAAGGAACTGACTTGGCGGCTGTGGCGCGACTATATGTCCGAACATCTGCGGATGATCATTCTCGCAACCTTTTGGATGCTATTGGTCGCGGCGGCCAGCGCTGCCTTGGCGAAACTGATTGAACCTGCCTTAAACGAAGCCTTTATCAACCGCAGTGAAACCTGGATTTGGTATTCTGCCATTGGCTTTTTTATCGCGTCCTTCTTTCGCGGCCTGGCAAATTTCATGCAATCTGTGTTGATGCAGATGGTCGGGCTGCGGATCATTGAGAAAATGCAAAATCAGATGTTCAGGTCTCTGTTGCATATTGAAATCAGGTATCTGGAACAGGAAGGGACAGCGCGCCAACTGTCGCGCTTCACATCGGACTGTTATGTTTTGCGCGACGCGGTGACCAAAGTCTTCACTGGCTTTGGCCGCGATTCAATGACCCTGGCGGCCATGATCGGGCTGATGGTTTATCAGAACTGGCAATTATCCCTATTCGCCCTGTTCTTTTTCCCAATCAGCATTTTTCCGATTGCACGGATTGGCCGACGCCTGAGAAAAGTGTCCGAAGCGACGCAAGCTGAATTCGGACAAATGACCTCGGTTCTGGACGACAGTCTTAAGAATGCCCGACAGGTCCGCGCCTATTCAATGCAGGATTACGAGGCTGAGCGCGGCGCGGGTGCCTTTTTGACCACCTATAAGCTGTTGCTCAAGGCTGTACGCACCCGGTCGCTCAGCTATCCGATCATGGATACCTTGGCCGGGTTCACCCTGTTTAGCATTATTGCCCTGGGTGGGTATCAGATCCTGGCGGGGGAACAGACCGTTGGGTCCTTCATGTCCTTCTTCGTCGCTGTCTTTGTCGCCTATCAGCCGTTGCGCAGCCTCGCCAGCCTGAACAATTCACTGCAAGAAGGACTGGGGGCAGCAAAGCGTAATTTTGCGTTGATCGATCATGTGCCCGTCATTCGGGATGCACCGGATGCAGTAGAAATGACGCCGGGGCCGGGCCGGGTGACCCTGAAGGATGTCCATTTCGCCTATGACACGGATACGCCGGTTCTGGATGGTATATCGCTGGATATTGCTGCCGGAGAGACGGTGGCGCTGGTTGGGCCATCTGGGGCGGGGAAATCGACGATCCTGAACCTTATCCCGCGTTTTTACGATGTGACTGCAGGGCAGGTCCTGATCGACGGGCAGGATATCCGCCACGCAACCCTGACATCGGTCATGGGCCATATCGCGCTGGTCAGCCAGGAACCAGCATTGTTCAACGACACCATCCGCGCAAACATTGCCTATGGTCGTTTTGGCGCCAGCGAGGATGATATCTTCCAGGCAGCAAAAGATGCAGCGGCCCACGATTTCATCCTGGACCTCCCCGACGGCTATGACACGATGGTTGGAGAGCAGGGTTTACGATTGAGCGGTGGTCAGCGTCAGCGCATCGCCATTGCCCGGGCGATGCTGAAAAACGCACCGATCCTGCTGCTGGACGAGGCGACCTCTGCCCTGGATGCAGAATCCGAACAAAAGGTTCAGGAGGCCCTGTCCCGCCTGATGGTGGGACGAACAACCATCGTCATCGCTCATCGCCTGGCCACAATCCGTCGTGCGGACCGAATTTATGTCATGGATAAAGGCAAGGTTGTTGAAACAGGCACCCATGCACAACTGACCGCACAATCCGGCCTTTATGCTCGCTTATCGAAAATCCAGTTCCAGGGCCAGACCGACGATCCATCTGAAGACCCGACACCCCCGCCCCACATTGCGGCAACACAGGGTTAAGCAGCCATGTCGGTGATTAAGTCTCTTTCCAAGCAGGCTTGGGTACACAGATTGGTTTGCAGCCTTCTGTCGATATATATCCGACTTGTGCGTCTGACCTCCACTTGGACTGTGGAAGGGACAGGGCCCCGTGATCAGCTGTTTGCAGAGGGAAAACCATTCATTATCGCTTTGTGGCACAATCGCATTTTTATGATGCCCTACGCCTATGCGGAACAGTCTGATCATCTCTGTGTTGTCACCTCTGGCCATCGGGATGGGCGATTGGTGCTGGATACCATGGCGCGGTTTGGCTTTGATGGCATTCCCATCGACAGCAAGGATGGTGCCAAGGCAACCCGCACGATCATCAAGCGCCTGAAGGATGGCGGTCATGTTGGCATCACGCCTGATGGGCCTCGTGGCCCCGCCCTGGAGGTTAAGGAAGGCATCATCTTCATCGCCGCCATGTCAGGCGTTCCGATTGTCCCTGTCAGCTATGCCATGAAGAAGCGCCGCATTCTGAATACCTGGGACAGGTTTCAGGTGCCCCTGCCTTTTAATCGTGGCATTTGTCGGTGGGGCGACCCGATTGTCCTTCCCAAGAAACCAGATGCGGAAACGCGGGAACAGATTCGCCAGACACTTCAGGCCACGCTGCAAAACTTGTCAGCATCCTGCGAGCAGGAAATGGGGCATACGCCATGATTGCCCGCAGCCTGTATCGCATCAGCACGGTTCTGGCCGCCCCCTTCATCGCGCATTACATGAAGCGCCGCCTGGCCGAGGGGAAAGAAGACCCCCAACGGTTTTGCGAGCGCCATGGAAAACCAACCCTGCCGCGCCCAGATGGCCCCTTGGTCTGGATTCATGCCGCCAGCAATGGGGAGGCGATGTCCGCCCTGCCCCTGATCGACCTGCTATTAGCACGCGACCCAGCCGGACATGTGCTGCTGACTACAGGCACCGTGACCAGCGCGCGGCTGATGGCTGATAAACTGCCTCCCCGCGCACTGCATCAATTCGTCCCGGTGGATCGGTCCGCCTGGGTGGATTCCTTCCTGACCCATTGGCGACCTGATGCCGGTATCTGGGTGGAATCAGAATTTTGGCCCGCCCTTATTTGGGGCATGCGGGCGGCGGGCAAGCCTGTTGCCCTGGTCAATGGTCGGGTATCAAAGCGCAGCCTGGCCGGGGGGGGGGGGGGGGGGGGGCGGGGGGG
>JARGPE010000003.1:35270-39672 GCA_029212835.1 Alphaproteobacteria bacterium
CAGCCTGGCCCGCTGGCGGCGTATTCCAGGCATTGCCGCAGATTTACTGGCAGGCTTTTCGCCCTGTCTGGCGCAATCCCCTGCAGATGCGGATCATTTAAAAGACCTGGGTGCCCATCAAGCGGAATGTGTTGGCAATCTGAAGCTGTCCGTCGCAGCTCTTCCGGCCAATGAAGAAATCCTGGCCATAGAGCAAGCTAATTTCGGGGACCGCCCGGTCTGGTTAGCCGCCAGCACACATCCGGGGGAAGAAGACATCGTTGCCGACGCCCATGACAAGCTGCGCCAAACATGTCCTTCTGTGGTGACAATCCTGGTACCACGCCACCCGAAACGCGGTGCTGAAATCACCGAACGTCTGACCATGCGCGGCCTGAAAGTTGTGCAACGCAGCGCTGGCGAGACCGTTTCCAGCGACACCGACATCCTGGTTGCCGATACTTTGGGTGAATTGGGCCTGTTTTTCCGGTTGGCTCGGATCGCCTTTATCGGTGGCAGTTTGCGCGGCAATCACGGGGGGCATAATCCCATCGAGGCCGCACGGTTGGGCTGTGCCCCACTGTATGGACCTGATATGGCCAATTTCAGCACTGTCGCAGCAGATTTGAATGCCGCCGAAGGGGCCGTCACGGTCATAAATGCCGAAGACTTGGCAAATCATGTCGCCCGCCTGTTGACCGATGCCCCTGCACGGGATCGTTTGGTCGCCGCTGCGCAGCATGTCGCGCAAGAGGGGGAAGGGGCCGCCGCCCGTGTTCTTGCAAGGCTGGACCCGATATTGCCCTCCATTGCATCCTCATCCAACTCTAAGGCTTAAGCGTGATGCGCGCGCCGGCTTTCTGGTCCCAACCCAATCCCGGCATCCTGGCGTGGATGCTGTCACCCGCGTCGTTGATTTGGACTGGTATCGCCGCGTACCGTCGTGGAATAACCAAGCCTATAAAGATGGATATTCCAGTCTACTGCATTGGGAATGTGACTCTGGGCGGGGCTGGCAAGACACCTGTTGCCCTGGACATTGCCACTCGATTAATCCAACAGGGCGCAAATCCACATTTTCTATCCCGGGGCTATGGTGGCAACGCGAAGGGGCCCCTGAGGGTTGATCCAACAAATCACAATGCAGCCCTGGTCGGGGATGAGCCCCTCTTGCTGGCCCGCATCGCCCCGACCTGGATTGGCGCGGATCGGATAGCGTCGGCCCGTAAAGCCCAGGCAGCGGGCGCGACCCATCTGATCATGGATGACGGGTTTCAAAATCCGGGCCTGTTCAAAACCGCCTCTCTGCTGGTTATTGACGGCAGGGCGGGGCTTGGAAATGGGTGCATCTTTCCGGCAGGGCCTCTTCGCGAACCAATCTCGGCGGCGCTCGATCGGGCGGATGCTATTGTGATCCTAGGCGACAAGACAGCCCCCCGTCTAACCGAGGATCTGGCAGAATTTCGCGGGCCGATCCTATCTACCCATATCGTGGCGGATCGTCCTGATGCCCTGCCCATTGGCACAAAATGTGTCGCCTTTGCTGGTATTGGTCGCCCTGAGAAGTTCTTTGCGACGCTGCGAGGGCTTGATCTGACCTTGCTTCTGACGCAAGAGTTTCCTGACCATCATGCCTTCAGCCCACAGGATCTGGAGGCGCTTCAGAAACAGGCAAAGACGCTGGGGGGAGTCCTGGTGACGACAGAGAAAGATGCCATGCGGCTGCCAACAGCGTTTCGTGCCCAAGTAATCACCATCCCGATCAGCCTGGAGTGGCCACAGGGTATTGACCCACTATCCCTGCTGAAACAGGCGGATGCGCATGCTGTTTAAGCAAGCGCAAAAACGGCGCGGGACATTGCGCGCGATCACCTATTTTATCGAATTTTGTCTGGCGCGTGCCGTTCTGGCCTTACTTGCGGCGCTGCCAAGGACGGTTGCGTCAGGCATTGGAAGTGCCCTGTTCCGTTTGATCGGCCCGTTTCTGAAAGCAGACAAAATCGCCCGCCGTAATCTGGCGCATGCTTTTCCCGATTGGGACAAGGCCAAGATTGATTCCGTGATGCGCGATGTTTGGGACAATCTGGGACGTGGCGCGGGAGAGTTTCCCCATGCCAACACATTGGATGCCTTAGATCCGAATGGCCCAATAGAAGTGATCGGCTTAGAACATCTGTGGACGGCGAAGAAAAATGGGGCCTTCATGATGATATCCGCCCATATCGCCAATTGGGAAATGGCCACGATGGTTGCGGCCCAGCAAGATTGCCCCCTGACCGCAATTTATCGCCCTGCGGATAATCCCTGGATGGATCGATATTTCAGGAATATCCGCAGCGGCTTTACCGGAAAACTGCTGCCCAAGGGACGGGCAGGCATGCGGGATGCTTTAAAGACGTTAAAAGATGGACAGGCCCTGGCCCTGTTGCTGGATCAAAAACTGAATGAAGGCATGGCGGTGCCATTTTTCGGGCGCGATGCAATGACCGCCAGTGCACCTATCGAAATGGCCTTGCGGCTTAACGCCCCCATTTTGCCGGTACGAATAGAACGGATAGAAAAAACCCGGTTTCGGGTGACCATCCATCCGCCCCTGAACGTACCGGAATCCGATGACCGCCTGGCCGATGTTCGCGCCATTCTGGTACAGTATCACACATTATTGGAAGATTGGATTCGGGAACGTCCGGGCCAATGGTTCTGGGTCCATAAACGCTGGCCAAACTGACGATTGAAGGGAAGCCGCAATGACGGAAGTCAATTTCAAAGATCACTTTTCCAGCACTGCCGCCGACTATTCAAAATTCCGTCCAGACTATCCACCCGCCCTGTTTAAAGATTTGGCTGACCGCGCGGCACATCGACATCTAGCCTGGGATTGCGGCTGTGGTGGCGGGCAGGCAACGAAGCATCTAGCCCCTTTGTTCGACAGGGTGATCGCAACAGACCCCAGCGCGGCGCAATTGGCCACGGCCCCTGCCTATCCAAATGTCACCTATAACACGGCCTCGGCAGAGCAGGCACCCATCCTTGCCGATCACAGCGTGGATTTAATCATCGCGGCACAGGCCGCCCATTGGTTCGACCTGCCCCGCTTTTATGGCGAAGTTCACCGCGTTGCAGCCCCCGGTGCCGTCCTGGCGTTGATCACCTATCGCCCGACACAACTTGCAGACACTGCTGCGAATGCCGCGCTTCAGCACTTTTATCGCGCCGTTGTGGGGCCCTATTGGCCGCCCGATCGCCGCCATGTGGAGGAAGGATATCAATCGCTGGACTTCCCTTTTCCCGAAGAACCGGGACCGGAGATGCGTATTGAGGTTCAATGGGACCTGGAGCAATTGGTCGGCTATGCAGGGACATGGTCTGCGGTGAAAGAATATCGGCGCCAATGCGATGCGGATCCGCTGCCGATCCTGCGCGATGGTTTGGCACAAGTATGGGGCACCCCTGGCGACAAGAAATCCGTGTTCTGGCAAATGGCCTATCGCATCACACGACTGCCGTCCTAGAAATCTTTTGGCATCGGTCCCACAAATAGGGTCGCATCCAAACGGTTTTCAAACCAGTTGATCCGCCAATCCAGATGCGGACCTGTAGCACGCCCTGTTGCCCCGACTGTCCCAATTGTATCGCCCTGTTTAATCTTCTGCCCAACTGAGACGGAGATGCTTTTCATGTGCAGAAAGGTGGAGGCAAGGCCACGCCCATGATCGATCATCAACGTACCGCCGGAGAAATAGAGATCCGGTTCCACCAGCGTGACGATACCATCGGCGGGGGCAATGACGGGGCTGCCTTCCGGGGCGGCAACATCGACACCGTAATGCGGTTGTCGCGGTTCCCCATTCAGGATTCTCTGACTGCCAAATATGCCTGTGATCGGGCCCTTTGCTGGCCAGATCCAGCCGCTGTCATACCATGTTTCCGGGCTGTTATGCGCCCGGGCCGCACGAACTTTTGCTGATTCAGCCGCAATGCGATCCAGCACATCCTGAGGTGGGGTCACCTTGTCCTCTGGCAGACCATCCAGGCGTTGAATATCATACTCACGCGATTGGACATTCATTGGATAACGTTGTTCCTTACCATCCGGCAAGATCACCGTCAGGACTGTATCGGCGGGCTCGTCCCGGTGAAACCCAATCAGAAAGCGTCCGTCAGGACCAACAATCACATCATGGTCATCATAGCGTATCTGACTGCCCGGTGGCACCGTTCCTTTGGCAAATCCCCCCTGAATCAAGGTTCCATCCAGAGACAATGTCTGATCGGCAAAACCTGTTGCCGGAATCAATAGAGCGAAAATCACACAAAATATGCGGGCGGTGCTTCTTGTCATTTGAACAATTCCGGTTGGACAGAGGATGGGGATGATGATTTGTCAGACTTCTGGGATTTAGAGGCTTTGCGGGGAGATGTA
>JARGPE010000228.1 GCA_029212835.1 Alphaproteobacteria bacterium
CATTCAGATACAAGCAGGTCAGTACGGTAAACACATAGGCCTGCAGGAAGGCGACCAGCACTTCAAAGCCAGTCAGCGCAACCATCAGCGCGACGGGCAAGACACTGCCAACACCATAGGTCAATGTGCCAATACCAAAGACGAAACCAGCAAAGACTTTCAACATCGTATGGCCCGCCATCATATTGGCGAACAAACGAACTCCCATGCTGACCGGACGGGACAGATAGGAGATGATCTCAATCGGGATCATCAACGGGTACAGCCAAACAGGCGCACCAGTTGGCACGAAGAATGTAAAGAAGTGCAGGCCGTGCTTCAGAATACCGATCAAGGTGACCATTAAAAACACGAAGGTCGCCATTACCAGCGTCACAATAATGTGGCTGGTGAACGTGAAGCTGCCCGGGACCAGACCCAGCATGTTGCCGAACAAGGTGAACATGAACAGCGTGAAGATGAAGGGAAAATATTTCCGTCCCTCATCGCCGACATTTTCTTTGATCAGGCCGCCAACGAATTCATACATCGATTCCGACATGGACTGCCATCGGCCCGGCACCATGGCGCGCCGAGACATACCCAGCACCATAAATGCCGTAACCACGACAACCGTCACCGACATCCACAAGGCAGAGTTGGTGTAGGCCACTGAATCTACAGGACCTTCGACGATAGGCTTAATGATAAATTGTTCGAGCGGACCAGCCACGGCGAACCCCTTCTCGCTGTTAGTCCGGACCTATTGGCCCGTTTCCCAAAATCTTTCTACGCATAGGCCCGACTCTGAGCCAAATTCCAATTACTTTTTTACGTTTTCGTCTAAATCTTGGTCCGTGTCGCCTTTATCAGCGCCGCCAACCTGCGATTCAGTCTTACCCCGGATTGATCCATCCCCATCGACAGGCGGTACACATTCATCACCCCGGCGGCCCCGCCGAAGAAGAAGAACAAAACCATCAGCCAGGGCGTGGTTCCAAGCCATTGATCCAGGCCATAACCAAATCCAACCCCGATGCCAATTGCCGCAACCAATTCGGTCCCCAGGCGCATGGCAAAACCAATCCCTTTCATTCCAGACTCAGGTGGTTCCCCCTCTGTCTTTGACTTAGAAGACCCCGCCCGACCCTCATATGCATCCCGTGCTGCGCGCAAACGCGCATCGAAATCCTCTGAAGTAGACTTCTTGTCGTCTCCGGTCATGATCGACCTTTCACGAAGGCCAATATCACAGTGAGCACCCCTTCATCTCTGCATGTCTGTCCGGGACAATAGCACCCTTCTACACACGCGCGCGGACCATAATCAGACTGCCTTACAGAGTCAAGAAAAGCCACGCCAATTTTCCGCAACGCAGCATCCTTCCTGTGCGCTTCAGAAAAGCATGGTTTCAGGGGACAATGTAAGAAAAGGCGAACTGAGGATCGGTCCCTCAAAACTCCAGGACTGCGACCACCATAGCCTAGATCATCGCCAGGAATTCGCGGCGCATTTCAGGATTTTCGCGGAAAGCACCGGTCAGGTGAGTTGTGATCGTGCTGACACCCGGCTTTTGGATGCCGCGCGTGGTCATGCATTGATGTTCTGCATCAATCATAACGGCCACACCGCGGGGGTTGAGCACCCGGGCAATGGTATCGGCAATCTGAACCGTCATGGTTTCCTGAGTCTGCAGGCGACGAGCGAATATATCAACAACCCGTGCGAGTTTGGAAATTCCAACAACCCGGCTTTGCGGCAGGTAAGCAACATGGGCGGTGCCGATGATCGGGACCATGTGATGTTCACAATGACTGTGAAACGGGATGTTCCGCAGCATCACCATCTCGTCATAGCCTTCGGTTTCTTCGAAGGTGCGGCGCAATTCTTCTTCCGCATCGATTGCGTAACCAGCGTAGAATTCTTCATAAGAGCGCACAACGCGGCTGGGCGTATCCAACAGGCCTTCGCGAGTCGGGTCATCGCCAGCCCAGCGCAAAAGCACACGCACCGCGTCTTGCGCCTCCTCAAAAGTGGGGCGGGTAGCGACTATTTTGGGGCGTAGCGCCTTGTCCGACATGACAAAGGACCTCATACCTATGCGCTTTGGCAGCCTGTCCGCCTGCGCGTGAATGCCGGTATATCATTGCAAAGACCGATGAAGTCAACAATATCAGGGGCGACATCTGTTATTAGTTTTGTTCCATTATGGCATCAAAGGATGAATTTCCATGGCAGAGCAAAGCGCGGCTAATACTCATGAGGCGCTTTATAACGACCGTATTCTGGGCCTTGCCAGCGGCCTGGAGAAAGAGGATCGGTTGCCCGATCCCGATGCCAGCGCACAAATGGACAGCCCCCTCTGTGGCAGCCGTATTCGCGTGGATGTGAAACTGGCCCCTGATGGCACGCTGGCTGCCTATGGGCAGCAGGTACGGGCCTGTGCTCTGGGTCAATCTTCCGCTGCGATCATGAAGGCCCATGCGCTAGGGAAAAATTACGAAGAGTTGATCAAAGTCCGCGATGCTCTGGAGGAAATGCTAAAGCGCAACGGCCCGATCCCGGATGGAGATTGGGCAGATCTGGCGGTGCTGGAACCCGCAAAAGCCCATAAATCCCGTCATGCCTCCATCCTATTGCCGTTCAAGGCGGTGGTGAAAGCGATGGAGGAGGCGCTGAATGCCCAGCGATAAGCCGCCCCACTCTATCAGCGTAGCAGCGCGCCTGATGATGGGGCTTATCTATTTCTATCGCTACACGATTTCCTATTTCCTGGGTCGACAATGCCGCTATCTGCCAACCTGTTCGGATTATGGGCTAGAGGCAATCCGCAGGCACGGCGCCCTGAAGGGCGGTCGCCTGACCCTGCGTCGTATTTCCCGCTGCCATCCCTGGGGCGGGTCCGGTTATGACCCGGTCCCGGATTAGGGTCCCATGGCGTCCAAACCGATCCTAAGTATCATTATTCCGGTCAAGAATGCCGCCCCCGCACTGAGCACCCTGTTGCCACAACTGACCTCGGACCATCTGGAGATGGATGTTATCGTCAGTGATGGTGGCTCCCAGGATGAGAGTGTGGAAATCGCAACCCGTCATCAAGCCCGTGTGACCCAATCAGGGGGCGGACGCGGTCCGCAGATGCGTGAGGGAACCCAGCTCGCCTTTGGCGATTGGCTGTTGTTCCTGCATGCAGATTCTACCTTGTCGAAAGGATGGGACATGGCGGCCCTGGCCTTTATGACAGACCCAATGCATCAGGATCATGCCGCCTATTTCCAATTCCAATTAGATGCCACAGGCCCCGCAGCCCGACGTCTGGAACGCATGGTCGCGTGGCGTTGCCGGACCTTTGGCCTTCCCTATGGCGACCAAGGCTTGTTGATCGCGAAGGGTTTCCTGGAAAGCTTGGGCGGTATGCCCGATCTCGCGCTGATGGAAGATGTAGCGCTCGCACGAAAAATTGGCAAAACCCGCCTTTTCGGCCTGGATTACCCGCTACAAACATCGGCAGAGAAGTTTCAACGGGATGGCTATTTGTTGCGCAATGCAAAGAACCTGACCTGTCTGTTCCTGTATTTCTGTGGTGCCCCGAATAAAATTCTGCGTTGGATTTATCGATGAACGGCGTACAGCGACATTTAGTCCTCTTCGCCCGCGCCCCGCGACTGGGCGTGGGCAAGCGTCGGCTGGCTCGCGACGTTGGAAGATTGCAGGCTTGGCGGTTTTACCGTGCCAATCTGCAAGCCCTAATCCGGCGGCTGCAGGGCGGCCCCTGGACCCTGACCCTTGCCGTTGCACAAAGTCAGGATGCCGATCATCCGGCCTTTGTAGGACTATCGGTCATGGTTCAGCCACCGGGTGATTTAGGCGCGCGAATGAGTGGGGTTTTGCGCCACATGCCCCCCGGCCCAGCGATCATCATTGGCAGCGATATTCCCGGCATCCAACGCGTTCATATTCAGCAAGCCTTTGAGGGGCTTGGAACTGCGGAGGCTGTTTTCGGCCCGGCGCTGGATGGCGGCTATTGGCTGGTGGGTTTGGCCAGACGACGGCCCGTACCCTACATGTTCATGAAGAATGTGCCCTGGTCGACATCTGAAGCCTTGAAGGCGACATGCGCGACCTTGCCGCATGATTACCGCGTAAAATTGGTCAACAGATTGGCCGATATCGATGACGGAGTGAGCTATCAAACCTATTTAAAGGCTGGAGGGAGCGCCCGATGAGCCGCCTGAACGAGCAGATTCCCGCATTGCATTCGGCGCTGATCCGGCTGCCCGAATTTCGAGACATTGCGTTGGACGCTCTGATCCCGATGCCGACATCTGGTCTGGCTCACGATCATGTGATCCTGTCCGGGCGCGATCTATTATTGCGCGTGCCCAGACAAAGCCAGATGCGCCTGGATGCCGCCCGAAACCTGCACTATCAGGCTGCCTGCTTTCAACGGATGGAGGCCAGCGGCCATACGCCAAAGTTTATTGCAACCCTGCCACCAACAGAGGCCCTGCCGATGGGCGCGTTAATTGTGGAACATATTCACGGAACTGCACTTTCCGCGCCGAAGGACTTGCCCGCCGCCGCTGAGGCATTGGCTGCAATTCATGCGTTAGCCCTGCCAGCTTCTAAGGATCGAGCCCCGTTGGTGGATCAGGTCGACCCGTTAGCAGAGACCTTGAGAGAGGTGAAAGAACAGGCGGCTTTCCTATCGAAAGCCTCACTGGATCCCGATAGCCTGAGCATGATCACAGAGGAGCTACGCGCTGCAGAGAGGGATGTTGCCTCCCTGCCCGCAGCTCCTGTGACTCTGATTTCCTTTGATGCGCATCCTGGTAATTTCCTGATGCGAGACGACGGCAAAGCAATACTGGTGGATTTGGAAAAAGGTCGTTACGGGGGGGCCGGCTTTGATCTAGCTCATGCCACATTATACACTTCAACTACCTGGGATGTTGCAACCTATTCTGAGCCCAGCCGTGACGAGATCGCACACTTCTATGATACCTGGCGCACCGCCCTACCCGCGGCTCTTGGTGATGCGCTGGCACCGTATTTAATGCCGATGCGGCGATTGATGTGGCTGTGGTCAATCACTTGGTGCGCGAAATGGCGGGTGGAGAGTGACAAGCAAATCCGCGGGGCAAAACATCAAGCGGATGATACAGAAGACTGGTCTGCAGAGAATACGGATTCGAGCCTGATTGATCATGTCCGAGGTCGGGTGAATTTATACCTGTCGCCGGAGATCATTCAGCGAGTCCGACAAGATTGGACCCAAGCGCATTAGGAACCTTGCGTGAATTGATCAAGATGAGCGCGCAAAGTTTCAATCTCTGTTTGCAGCCGTTGAAGATCCGCCAATTCCATCCCCGTTGCCTGCTTAATGCATTGCGGAACTTTTGCTGCCCGATCCCGCATTGTCGACCCGGCCTCAGTCAGGGCAATACGCACCTGTCGTTCGTCCTTGCTGTCCCGTCTGCGATGAACAAGTGCCATCGACTCCAAACGCTTCAGCAAGGGAGTCAGTGTGTTGGATTCCAGATGCAGCATCTTACCTAAACTACCAACAGTCTGGTTGTCCTGTTCCCACAGTGAAACCAGTACGAGATATTGCGGATATGTCAGTCCCAGATCATCCAGCAATGGCTTATAGACACGGGTAAAGGCATGTCCCGTCGCATAGACGGAAAAGCATAAT
>JARGPE010000229.1 GCA_029212835.1 Alphaproteobacteria bacterium
CGGTATGCAGCCATCCACCCCGCAGGGTTTCTGCTGTCGCCTCAGGATTATCCCAATAACCGATCATGACACTGTCGCTGCGTGTCACGATTTCCCCAATTTCGCCCTGAGGCAAGGGCATATCGTTCTCATCAACAATGCGAACTTCTACATTGGGATAGGGCTGCCCCACCGACCCCAACCGCTCCAGATATCGGGGTTGCGTCGTATCAGCGATCACCTGGCGTTCCAGACAGGTAATGTTCATGGGGCTCTCACCCTGGCCATAAATCTGCACCAATTTCGGACCCAATCGCGCGAGAGCGGCCTGTGCATCGTCCACATACATCGGTGCGCCACCGTAGATCAACGCGCGCAGATTATCAGTCGGGGTTGGTCCTGAATAGCGGGTCATACGATTGACCATGGTTGGAGCGGCAAACATGGATGTGCCGGGCCAGGCTGCGATGGTGTCAAAGATTTCTGCCGGGTCAAAACCACCGCTTTCCGGCGTAACCTGACAGCAGCCCCGTGCCAAATGGGGTAAGATATACAGACCCGATCCATGGCTCATCGGGGCAGCATGCAGCACTGCGCCTCCCGGTTCCAGTCGATCAATACAGGCCAGATATCCCCATGTCATGGCCATCAAATTTCGATGGGTTAACATCGCCCCTTTAGGCCGCCCGGTCGTGCCGGAGGTATAAAACAGCCAGGCCAAATCATCTGCCGCGACTTCCTGCAGGTCTATGCCCTCGCCTTGTAACATCGCGTGATGATCCGCACTGCCAAAGGCGATTAATGGGACATTCTCTGGCAAGCCCCGCGCCGCCGTTTCCGCCTCGTCATCAGATGTAAAAACCAGCTTTGCTCCAGAATGTTCCAGGATGTATTGAACCTCGTTGCGGTGCAGTTTGGCATTGACCGGCACCGCCGCCAATCCCGCCCACCAGATAGCATATAAAGTTTCCGCATAGTCCGGGCCATTTTTCGCAAAAACCGCGACACGACTGCCGGGTTGTAACTTCATGGAATGGCGCATTCCCCCGGCCAAGGCCATAACCCGCAGCACGCTGTCTTGAAAGGTCCGAATGGGGCGAGAGCCAACCCCAATAGAAGGCAGATGCCCCTGTGCCGCAGCCGCACGCTCTAGCCATAATGCGAGATTCACGATATTGCCTCCCAGCAATTATGTTCTTTGCGGCGAGTCTATCGCCCTGAACTGGAAAGCCAATGTTTTTCACCCGTCCGATTGCAGGGAAGAGTTATGCTGAAAATTCGCAAAACCACACCACAGGACGCGAACATTTTGGCGGATATGGCGGCCGCCCTGAATGCGCATTTTGGGGTCAGCGCCCCGCCCTATGACGGATGTGCACTTGCACCTGCCTTACAAGGCGAAGACCCATTGGTGTTTGGATATCTGGCAGAAGATGATACGGGACATCCCGTTGGCTATGCCCTGTGCCAGCGGTTTTTTGATACCGATACCGGAACCCTGGCAACGTGGCTGTTAGATATTTTCATTGTCACAGAACATCGTGGCGGCGGCTTGGGACGTCGGTTACTGGCCCGTATTGCCGCCGATGCGAAGCAAAAGGGACAGCGCTGTATCGGCTTGGCCGTGTATGAGAGTAACCCGGCGCGACGACTTTATGATCGCATTGGCGCTGCATTGCCTGAGAACGCCCTGGTCTACGAATTACGAGACGAGAACCTGGACAGATTGGCCCAAGAGGCCCAAATATGACCCTATGAACCAGCCCTTTACGCCAATTCCGCCAGAACACCGCCCCCCCGCCTTCAACGCACCAAATGTCGTGCTTTGGTTGATCGGGATTACGGTTGCTGTATTCTTGTTTCAAATGTTCGCCCCTGACCGTTGGGCCAATACACTGTTATTCTATACAGTCTTCAATCCAGCGGACCTGAAGTATTTTGCCCAAGACCCCGTCGTCATTTCAATCAGATGGATTGGCTATGGCCTGATCCATGGCGGATGGATGCATATCTGTGTCAATATGGCCTTTCTGCTGGCGTTCGGCACACCCTTAGCACGGCAAATCCCGACACTTAGTTTTATCGCGCTCTATCTGCTGGGCACGGCGGGCGGGGCGCTGGCCGTCATGCTGATTTATGGCAATACGGAACTGTATCTGGTCGGTGCGTCCGGCGGTGTTTCTGCCCTGGTGGGTGCCTTGTCCCGCATGGTCTTTCTGCGCCGGGGACAGGAAGTCGTGCCCCATCCTTTCAGCAACCGCCGTGCAGGCATGATCTTTGTTGGCATCTTCTTTGCCATGAATTTGCTATACTATGTTCTTCCTGGCCCAGGCGGGGCAACAGTTTCTGGCGAGGCGCATATTGGTGGATTCATATCAGGTTTCATCCTGTCGCTGATCCTACCCTGGCGCGCCCGTGGCAAGGGGAGACCGGCCAATGACTGATCAACGTGACGCGTTAACAGCCCGATATGGCGTTGGTGATCTGGAACTGAAAACAGACTTGCCCCCCTTGGTTGATATGCAAACACGAGGCTCGTGCCGGGTATTTAAGACAGAGTCTTTACCCGATGCCTTGTTGAACAGTCTGGCTGCAACCGCTCTGGCCAGCCCGACGAAAAGCGATTTGCAACAACGTGATATCCTGTTTGTCGAAGACCCTGCCCTGCGCACCTGGATCAACAGCCTATTCCCGGATATGCCCTGGATCGTGAATGCGCCGCATTTCGTTATCTTCCTAGGCAACAATCGTCGTCTGCGACAAATCCATCAGGCACGGGGTCATGATTTTGCGAATGATCATCTGGATGCCTTTTTCAATTCCGCTGTGGATGCCGCTATAGCAATGTCGGCCTTCATCACCGCAGCAGAGCGAATGGGCCTGGGCACCTGTCCGATCAGCGCGCTGCGCAATCATGCCCAGGCGGTATCCGACCGGATCGGCCTGCCCAAATATGTCTTCCCGATCTGTGGCATGACGCTGGGCCAGCCAGTCTATCCAGCCCGCATCAGCCCGCGTCTGGGGCTGTCCCACACTGTGCATCGGGACCGGTTTCAGGATGACACAATCCTGGACGGAATTGCGGAATATGATATGCGCCGCAACAAGACGCGCCCTTTTACCAGCCAGCGAAATACAGATCGATTTGGCAAACAGGAACCCTATACCTGGTCTGAAGATAAGGCGCGCCAATATGCCGAGCCAGAGCGTGCTGATTTTGGCGATTTCATTCGCAAAATTGGCTTTAATCTGAGTTGATACCTTGACGAGTCTATCGAAGATGCCATCTATCAATTTGCGAACCATTCTTAATTGGAGATTGCCTTGACCGATCCAACCCCCTTCTTGGATTTCCTATCGAGCCGCCGTTCTGTCAAGGCACAGATGCTGACAGAACCCGCCCCGGATGATGCAACGCTGACTGCATTGCTGCAGACTGGGATGAGCGCGCCGGATCATGGCGCAATCCGTCCCTGGCGGTTTAAAGTCATTCGCGGCGCGGATCGGGAGAAATTGTCAGATCTGTTCGAAACAGCGATGCGCAAACGCGACCAGAATATAGATGACGAGATGATCGCTAATATCCGGTCTAAGCCAATGCGGTCCCCCTTGATTGTTGCTATTGGGGTTAGCGTTGTAGAGGGCCATCCAAAAGTGCCCGTTATTGAACAAGTGGTGGCAGCCGCTTGCGCGACAGAAAATTTCCTGCTGGCCGCCCATGCATCTGGCTATGGCGCGGTTCTGTTAACCGGCTGGCCTGCCTTTGATGAGAGCGTCCGCCTTGGATTGGGCTTTGAAAAGAAAGATAAAATGATTGGGTTTGTTTACTTGGGCACGCCTGTCGAAGATCCTCGCAGCGTGGCCCGCCCCGATGTCCGACAATTTATTGAGACCTGGAGCGGCCCTGTCTGAAACCAGGCACTATCTGGATGCGGTAACCACCGACACGCTACCAGCCTGTTGAAAAAGACCCGGCACATCCGGAATGGACGTAAGTCGATCTGTCACGCCCTGAACCGTCTCGGAACTGCCCAGATACAGCACGCCATCTTGCGACAGAACGTCTGAAATATGGGATAGAACCTGTTCATTGGTTGGCTGATCAAAGCTCATCAGCACATTCCGACACAGCACAACATCAAACTTGCCCAAATGCTTTGCCGTTTCCAACAGATTGTGAGTTTTGAAATCGACCATAGAGCGCACACTTGCATCCATGTGCCATTTATCGCCGTTTTGCCGGAAATATTTTATTAGCATCCGGATCGGCAGGCCGCGCTGAACCTCAAACTGAGAATAAATGCCTGCTTTTGCCTTTGGCAAAATGCCCTCAGACAGATCCGTCGCCACGATATCAACCTGCCATTCACGCAATTGTTCCTGTTCTTCCTTTAAAATCATCGCCAGGGAATAAGGTTCCTGGCCGCTGGAACAACCGGCACTCCAAATTCTGATTTTCTTGGACTCGGCACGGGCAGATATCAATTTTGGCAGGACCAACGACCGAAACAGATCAAAGGGCTTCTTATCACCAAAGAACTCTGTACCATTGGATACCATCGCTTCTGTTATATCGGCGATCAACGCAGTTTCCCGGCGCGTCCGCAGCACCTCGCAAATCTGATCCAAATCAGCCAAACCATGTTTACGGGCGATCGGCATCAGGCGCGCCTCTAACAGATATGCCTTGTCCTTCATCAGAACCAAGCCGGAGCGCTGTTTTAAGAGAGTGGAGAGCAGCTTAAAATTTTCAATTTCCATCGTTGCTCTCCCTCATCCAATTGGGATCGACCCCGTTTATTCGAGTCAAAGCAACCCTACCTGCAAGAATTTGGAGGCCACGATCTCACTGTCGAAGGGCTTCATAATGTATTCATCTGCACCAAACGAAAGCGCCTCACTGATGCGCGCTACATCTGCTTCTGTTGTACAGAAAATGACCTTAGTGTGGGATCCATTCGGCAATGCGCGCAGTCTTTTCAGAAATTCCAACCCGTCCATGACAGGCATGCCCCAATCCAGCAGCACACTGTCTGGCAGGGACTTTTGACACATATCCAGTGCAATTTGACCATTCTCGGCCTCTGTGACCTCAAAGCCTAAATCTTCCAGAATCTTGCGCGCGACCATTCGGATGACCCGGGAGTCGTCAACTACAATGCACGTTTTCATACAAATACTCCGAACGATCGCAACAACGCGGTAAGACTACCCCCGGCAATAATTCACCGCAACAAAACCGTGATATTCCCAATCAACTTTGGATAAAATGCTGCTATTGATCACCCGACCGTGCGTTGAGATGCACGGATCCTGGGCTTGTCTCTATGGAGATGCTGCCTCCTAAAGCCTGGATGAATGCCTGTACCAGGGCTCCATGCACTGTTTGTGGGGTAATTGCGTCCATAGGGAATGTACCTAAAATCACATCGGCCAGATCGCCCGGCAATTGAGCAACCTCCCCCTCTGCTGAAACTGCGACAGCTCCTTCCTCCACCAACACTTTCACAAGACCACCACGCGGCAGGCAATCCTTTGCGATTTCGATCAAAATTAAAATAACACGCCCCATTCCATCGGACAGGCTAGGAAGGACGGGGGGCAATGACCAGGACAGGTCGTGGCGCGGTGCATTATCCATGAAGGCCATTCCCGTCGCCCGCAATTGCGCCTGGCTGGTCACTGTCAAACCAGATCT
>JARGPE010000230.1 GCA_029212835.1 Alphaproteobacteria bacterium
GACTGACCTCGGCGCCTGGGATCGTTGCTTCGCCCGTGCCCGCGCCTTGATCGACCGTTTGGCAGCTCGTGGTGTTGAATTGGGTCTGATCAATCTTGGCGGCGGTTTTCCGTCGACCATGACCCGGTCCAAGGCTCAAGAACCTCGCCTTTATGCCGAAACCGTTCGTGCGCATGCGCTGCGTCACTTTGGTGATCTGAATGTTCATATGATCGCTGAACCAGGCCGTGGCCTGGTGGCGGATGCGGGCTGTATCGTCAGCGAAGTCGTTCTGGTTTCTGAAAAAGGCGATGGCGATGACCGTCGTTGGGTCTATCTGGATATCGGTAAATTCTCCGGTCTGGCGGAAACCATGGACGAAGCGATCCGTTATCGCTTTGAAACTCCTGACAATGGCGGCCCAGAAGGCCCGGTTGTCATTGCTGGCCCCAGCTGCGACAGCGCTGATGTGATGTATGAAAAGAATGCCTACAGCCTGCCGATGAGCCTGCAGGAAGGCGACCGGGTTCTGATCCTGGCGACGGGTGCATATACCACCACCTACAGCTCGGTTGGATTTAACGGCTTTCCTCCGTTGGATGCTGTCTGCCTTTAATCGGACTTATTTCCGACCTACTTGCATCTTATTTAGAAGCTTAATTACCTCTCAGATGAAACACTCTGAGAGGTAATTTATGTCTAAGACAAAGCGACTGATCTGTGGCCTGGCAATTGGTGCATTTACGCTTGCGCAGACCCCTACAATCGCTTTTGCCGACCCTCCACCATGGGCACCTGCACATGGATGGCGTGCGAAACAGGGTGATAATCATTCAAAACAGCGTCGTGATAACGATGATACGGCCTATAGCGGCTCCATATTCGGTTGCAATGGAGATGTCCTGGGCAGTGTTGTCGGAGGACTTGCCGGGGCAGCTCTGGGGTCTCAATTCGGGAAAGGGGATGGGAAGACCATCGCCATTATCAGTGGTGCAATCGTTGGTGTTCTGGCGGGCGGCAGCATTGGGCGAAGCGTTGATGTTACGAACAATAACTGCATTTCTAAAACGTTTGAGACTGTTCCCGACTCGCAGCCTGTCGTTTGGCAGGGGCAGCAGGATCAGACTTATTCTATAACACCAACCAACACCTTTGAGGTCGCCCCCGGCGCCTATTGTCGGGAATATACCAGCACCGCGACTGTTTCAAATCAGCAGCAAAAGGTTTTTGGAACGGCATGTCGTCAGCCAGACGGGACCTGGAAAATTATTGGATAGGCATAAAGGCCTCTAAATCTGGTATTTTCCGGTCAGCCCTGCTATCTGCTTGTCCGCAGTCACGCCAGCGCGGAAGGAACAGCACTATGCGGCAGGCATCGGTTGAGCGGAATACCAAGGAAACCAAGATATCGGGAACCGTCAATGTTGATGGGGAAGGGCGCTATGATGTCGCCACCGGCATTGGCTTCTTGGATCATATGCTGGAGCAATTGTCCAAGCATAGCCTGATCGATCTGACGCTGCGCGCCGACGGGGATTTGCATATCGACTATCACCACACGACGGAAGATTCCGGCTATGTGGTCGGCGAAGCTCTGATCAAAGCATTGGGGGACCGCAAAGGGATTGAGCGGTATGGCCATGCCTATATCCCGATGGATGAAACGCTAACCCGCGTCTCCATTGATCTGTCCGGGCGTCCCTATCTGGTGTGGAAGGTAAATTTCACGCGCCCAAAGCTGGGGGATTTTGATACAGAATTGTTCAAAGAATGGTTCGCCGCCTTTGCCCAATCGGCGGGGGCCACTCTGCATGTTGAAAACCTGTATGGTGAAAACAATCACCATATTGCAGAGAGTTGCTTTAAAGGACTGGCGCGGGCCTTGAAAGCTGCTGTTACACTGGACCCCCGTAAGGCGGGTCAGATCCCATCGACCAAGGGCACATTGGGCGGGACGCTATAATTGATGCTGACTGTCATTGTTGATTATGGGTCGGGCAATCTGCATTCCGCAGCGAAAGCGTTTGAGCGGATGGCGGGGACTAACGATTCTATTCGGGTGACCGATGACATTGCCCTGATCGCCAAGGCTGATCGTATCGTATTGCCCGGTGTCGGTGCCTATGGTGATTGTCGTGCGGGCTTGATGAAGGTTGATGGCTTATATGAGACCCTGCAGACAGCTGTCATTGAGCAGGGGCGTCCATTTCTGGGCATCTGTGTTGGCATGCAATTGATGGCAACAGCCGGTGAAGAACATGGCCTTCATCAGGGTTTTGGTTGGATTCCTGGTCTAGTTAAAGCCATCAAACCTGCTGACCCGGCCCTAAAAGTTCCCCATATGGGGTGGAACAATTTGGTCAATTGCGCCAACCATCCGGTGCTAGATGGTATTTCAGCGGGGGCTTATTGCTATTTTGTGCACAGCTTTCACCTGAAGACCGATTTGGCGGCCCAGTGTTTGGCGCAAGTGGATTATGGTGAGAAACTGACCGCGATGGTTGGTCGCGATAATATGGTCGGTGTCCAGTTCCATCCGGAAAAGAGCCAAGCCGCCGGATTGAGATTGATTGCAAATTTCCTGTCCTGGACCCCCTAAGTATAGGAGTTAGCCCCGCATGATCCTGTATCCTGCTATTGATCTGAAAGATGGCCAGTGCGTGCGCTTGTTGCGTGGCGATATGGAGGCCGCAACGGTTTTCAATGAAGATCCGGCTGCTCAGGCTAAGGCTTTTGTAGAGGCGGGGGCCAGTTGGATCCATGTTGTCGATTTGAACGGTGCCTTTTCTGGAAAGTCGGAAAATGCTGAGGCTGTGTCGGCCATCCTCAATGCGGTGGGCAGTCGGGCCAAAGTTCAGCTTGGGGGCGGTATCCGATCTGTCGGCCATGTCTCTTCCTGGCTGGAGCGGGGTGTCTCGAGGGTCATTTTAGGCACGGTTGCGGTAAAAGACCCCAGCACGGTTCGTGCAGCCTGTGCGGCCTTTCCTGGCTGTGTTGCTGTTGGGATTGATGCACGGGATGGCAAGGTGGCGGTCGAAGGCTGGGCAGAGGCGACAGAGATTGAAGTCCTGGACCTTGCTCGGAAGTTTGAAGACGAAGGCGTAGCTGCCATTATCTATACAGATATCAACAGGGATGGTGCCTTACAGGGCGTGAATGTCACAGCAACCAAGGCCCTGGCCGATGCATTGTCGACGCCGGTGATAGCATCGGGCGGCCTGTCCTCATTGGATGATTTAAGGGCGCTGCAGGCGGCAGGGGGCATTGCCGGGGCAATCTCGGGTCGCGCCCTGTATGATGGTCGCATGGACCTAGCCGAAGCCTTGGCCGTTCTGAAGCGGAAGGATTGATTGCGATGCTGACCACCCGTGTGATCCCCTGTCTGGATGTCAAAGACGGTCGTGTGGTCAAGGGCGTGAACTTTGTTGGACTGCGCGATGCAGGCGATCCAGTTGAACAAGCCCGGATTTATGATGCGGCCGGCGCGGACGAGCTGACCTTTCTGGATATCACCGCCAGTTCTGACAATCGCGAAACTATATATGATGTTGTATCCCGGACCGCAGAGGTTGCCTTCATGCCCCTGACCGTGGGCGGTGGTGTGCGGGTGGTCGACGATATCCGCAAATTATTGTTGGCTGGTGCGGATAAGGTATCGATCAATACAGCGGCGGTGAAACGCCCCGAATTTGTGGCGGAGGCTGCGGAGCGTTTTGGTTCGCAATGCGTTGTTGTAGCGATTGACGCCAAGGCGGTGGCTCCGGATTGCTGGGAGATTTTTACCCATGGTGGACGGGAGGCAACGGGCATCGACGCGGTCGCCTTCGCTCAACAGGTTGTTAGTCTGGGAGCCGGGGAAATTCTGCTGACCTCAATGGACAAAGATGGCACAAAAAGTGGCTTTAACATTCCACTGACCCGGGCGATTTCGGATGCGGTCTCCGTGCCGGTGATTGCTTCGGGCGGAGTGGGTACCTTGGATCATCTGGTGGAAGGGGTGCGCGATGGTCATGCCTCTGCCGTATTGGCTGCATCTATCTTCCACTTTGGCGAATTTTCAATCGCTGAAGCTAAGGCCTATATGGCAAAGAACGGCATTCTGGTGCGCCCCGTTGATGGCGGCAGCGCTGCTGTTACAGAAAAGGAGTAATCCAATGCCGATGCCCGCAGATTCAACAATCCTGGACCGACTGTATCAGCGTGTGGCAAGCCGCAAGGGGGCGGATCCAAAGACGTCTTACACAGCAAAGCTGTTTTCCAAAGGCCGTCCCAAGATTGCCCAAAAGGTTGGTGAAGAAGCGGTGGAAACCGTGATCGAAGCACTGGTCGGCGATAAGGATGCGTTGGCTTCGGAAAGTGCTGATCTGCTGTATCATCTTTTGGTGTTATGGGCCGATGCAGGCTTGAAGCCGGAAGAGGTTTGGGCGAAGCTGGCCGCGCGTCAGGGCACGTCAGGTTTGGCGGAGAAAGCTGCAAGGCTAAAGGAATAGCAATCAATTGGGGAGGGGCAAGATGGCACTCGAATCTTGGTTGGTTTTTGTAGTTGTTTGGTTCCTTGCTGGTATTCCCTTAGGGCCGAATGCCATTAACTGCATCTCTATTTCTACACATGTTGGCTTTCGTCAGTCGCTATGGAGCGTGGTTGGTATTCTGTTGGCGGCACTTTGCTTCATCGCGGCGGTTTCCCTGGGGCTCGCGGGGGTGATGTTGGCCCATGCAAATCTGTTCATGGCGTTGAAGGTTTGCGGCGGCCTGTATTTGATTTGGATGGGAATTCGCCTTTGGCGCACGGGCGATGGCAGTGCCTCGGTTTCCGGGGCACCAAGGCTGTCAGCTTGGCGCTCGGTGCGTAAATCCTTTTTGATCTCGCTCAGCAATCCGAAGGCAATCTTGGCTTATGGCGCGGTGTTTTCGCAATTCGTTGATCCCACCCAATCTTTGACGGCGCAATTGAGTGTGTTGATTCCAACGGCGCTGGTCATCAATGCGCTTATTTATGGCGGCTATTGTGGTATTGGCTCTGGAGTTGCGCGGTTCTTAAAAAGCGCTCGCCGCCGCCTGATGTTCAATCGTGGAGTCGCCAGTTTCTATTTTCTAGCAGGGGGCACATTGGTTGGATCTGAACTGGTTCATGGGCTGGATGATACAGCCCCTTCTTCTAATTAAATCCGGCACGAGGAAATACAGCAATGGCCTATGATGATCAGAATATATTTGCGAAGATTTTGCGTGGCGAGATTCCGTGCAACAAGGTCTATGAAGACGATCATGCGTTGGCTTTTCATGATATTGCACCCCAGGCACCGGTACATGTGCTGGTGATCCCTAAGGGTCCTTATGTTTCTCATGCGGATTTTTCAGAGAAAGCCAGCGATGAGGAAATCGCTGGTTTCTATCGCGCCGTTGGTACTGTGGCTCGTCAGCTTGGTCTGGATGAGCCTGGCTATCGCCTGATTGCCAATCATGGCCCTGATTCATCCCAGGAAGTACCCCACCTGCATGTTCATATTTTCGGCGGCCGCCCGATGAAGGGCATGGTGCCGAAAGTCGGATCCTGATCTTACTCCGCCGGTTGCGGCAGGGACTGTGAGCCGGACAGAGTTGTCTCATTACCAGGTTGCGGATCGTGCGGGATCAGCAGGGCAAGCAGCAGCGATATAATTGCCATAGCTGCACCGATGAAGAAAACCAGCGAC
>JARGPE010000231.1 GCA_029212835.1 Alphaproteobacteria bacterium
ATCCCTGTCCAGATCCTTCCCCAACCGGCTTGGTCGTGAAAAAGGGATCAAATATCCGCGAGGCGATGTCATGTGGTATGCCAGGACCATTATCCCGGACGACGATCACGATGTCTTTGCCGTTCAACGTTGCTGTTATGGTGATTTTATCAACTTTGTTCGATGACTCTGGCGATGCGCTTACATCGGCGCGTTTGGTGAATGCATAGGCCGCATTCATGATCAAATTGATCAGCACCTGATTTAGTTCATTTGGATATCCAAAAACAGGCGGTAACTTCTCTTCAATATTGGTTTCAACCTGAACATTAGATTTCGTCCGATTTCCGGTCAGGATAATGGCATTTTTTACTTCTTCCTCGATCGAAATAAGGCTCTGTTTGCCTTGTTCAGGATGCGCAAAATGTTTGATGGCTTTTACGATATCGCGGATGCGTGCCATGCCTTCTTGCGATTGTGTAATGGCCAGTGGAATCTCCTCACGAAAATACTCTAAATCGTCTGCCGTCATTTTGCTGCTGTCTTCGGCAAGCAAATCCCGGCATGCATCGCTTAAGAATTCCAAATTCGTGGTCACAAATTGCGCAGGTGTATTGATCTCATGTGCAACGCCGCCAGCCAGAGATCCCAAGGCTTCTAATTTGCTGCGTTCCGCCGTTTCTTCAACAAAACGACGCGCCATCGCTTGTTCTTCCACCTCAAAATCCTTGCGATAGGCCCGCAATGTTTGACGAAAGGCAAAGAAAATCGTTCCTCCGATAAGAACCAGATTGGAAACAAATAGAACTTGAAGCCAGTTCAGCTTTTTGACGATATCGGCATTTCGGGTCGTGTTTCTGACAGTTGTGAAGTTAATGGCTGCCAAACTATTTCTTTGCAGCAATTTCTCGTATGGTTGCAAATGCTGCAGCAAGATGGTGGCTATGCTTACGGGGTCGTTTCCAACGTTCTCAAGCGCCTGATCGATTGCCGCAACACTGTTTTCCAATTTATCCAGTGTCAGGACAAAATCGTTAATTTGCCTAAGATCCTCAAAGCCATCCCCCTGTCTGACGAGATTTATACGACTGACAAGAATCTCATAGTTCAACAACAACTCATCTGCTGGGATGTTGGCCCCACTAATCACATTTTCTGATATCCGCAGGGATGTAATCAATTCCTTTTGAACCTGAAATACGGCCCATAGCAGGTTTTCCCTGAATTCGATTGCATCTTCCTCAAGCTGTTGTCTGAACCACCCGGTGAAGACGAGATAAATAACGGCAAGCAGAACCCCAATGCCGATTATCCCGATGCGTAAAGGAGAACTGAACGTGCGCCTGGATTTCATGATCTACTGAACCTTTATCAGGCGAACTTGCCAGACAGCATATGCCCAATAAGCATCAGTGCGGTATTTTGCATCATCATCGAAAGGGAAAATTACCCATAACGGCCCTTTGTCACGGATTAAAAGGCGCTTGCCATTCATTTCATAAGCCAAAATGGCACCGGCATCGACAAGAACATCGATTGGCATAGATGCTGTATATTCATTCAAGGCGGTAACGGATAATGTGTCGCCAGATGCTTTTACGGCTTCCAAGATGCTTTTTATCGGTACTCCGACAAACTTAATTGGCCCATTTGTCCAGGGCGTTGACGTGGTGATCTCTTTTGGCCCCAATGCCTGTAATTGGCTAATGTCAAAAAGGGCACTGGTGCCATCTGTGGTCGCCCCTATCTCTCCAGTTACTTCCAGAATTTGAGAGCCTGTTGGCGCCGGGAGCTTGTCTTGTGCATAGCTGGCATTGCCACCAATCATTAGTGCGGATAACAGGGCCGCGGTTATCAGCCCATGAAGAATATGTAATCGCATGAGTGCCTCCTGAAATTTGTATGACCTGTAAATGATGCCGGAAGAAGCTTAATAATATCCTCATATAGGGACGAATTTGAATAAAATGCGTCTGTTTCTTTTGCTGGATATTACCCTCATTTGGGGATAGTGCCGCAAAGGGTTCTTTGACAGGAATGCCAGTTGGTCAAACTGTAGGTTGATTTTTGTTGTGGAGCGAGATCGCAAACCGATTGTTTTAGTGGTGGATGACGAGCCTAACATTCTGCAAGGGCTGCGACGAATGATGCGCAGCAAGCGGGACAGTTGGTCTATGGAATTCATGGAGGGAGGTCGTCAGGCGTTGGACCGGCTGATGGATGGTCCAGTTGATGTCCTGGTATGCGACATGCGTATGCCTGACGTCGATGGCACGAAAGTGTTGGCCATGGCAGCAAATCTCTATCCAGAAAGTATTCGCATTATTCTGTCAGGTCATGCTGAAACAGAGGCTATGTTAGAAGGGCTCGCCGCGGCCCATCAATTCCTGCCTAAACCCTGCGATTCGGCCACTATTATTTCGGCTATAGAAGAGTCTCTCGCGCTGCGGGTCTTGTTGCCTTTGGACGCTCTGCGGCAGCTTGTCGGGCAGTTTACAATTCTGCCAACGCCATCCGAAAGGTATTTTCAGCTCATCCGTGAATTGGATTATCCCTCTGCATCGGCGAAATCAGTCGGTGCCGCGCTTGAAAATGACTTAGGTCTTTCGGTATTGGTTCTTCGTCTTGTGAATTCACCCTTCTTTGCAATTCCCCACCGGATCACAAAATGCCGGGATGCGGTGGAAATGCTGGGATTTGATACCATTCGTGCGTTGGTGACGCTGAGCGAGTTCTATCTGCGGGCCGATATGGACCCGGCTATGGTCGCAGAAAGCCAAGCCCTAGCCACTGAATCTCTGCGGATTGCCAGTTTGGCACGGCAAATTGCTAAACATATGGGATGTGAGGCGGAAGCTATTGAAAATGCCGCGACGGCGGGATTGCTCAGTCATATTGGGACGTCGCTGCTTCAACTGAATCGCCCTCTTGAATTTAAGCAGATCATGGCAAAAAAAGAGGATCAGCCGATTTCGATCGCTGATATTGAAGCGAGCGTCTTTGGGGCGGGACATGGGGCCTTGGGGGCCTATTTGATCGGAATATGGGGCTTTCCAAATGCGGTCGTGGAGGCGGTGGCTTTCCATCATCATCCATCGGCGGCGGGCCGACAGGAGAGGGGACCTCTCGCAGCGGTTCATTTGGCGCAGGCATTTGCCAGTGCCGCAGAGTCTGATTTTGAAGAGGAAACGGAGCGGGACGGGACGTCAGAGAACGCAGAGAGACTGCCTATCGTTGATGAGGCATATCTCAAGGCAATAGGGTTTCACGATACGTCATTGGCGGCATTGGCCAAAGAAATCAAAATTGTCCGAACCAATTCCGATTGACGTGTAACGTTCAGTTTCAAAAAGATATTTTTTAAGTATGTTCGTGCCGATCCACGAGTAATACCACATTCCTGGGCTGCCTCCTCAAGCGACATTCCGCCGGCCAGTGCGGCGGCCAAACGTGACTCAGACACCGTTAGCGAAAACATTTCCGCCAGTAATTTTGGATTGGGGCGCGTTACCTGATCATCGGAGAAAACAAACAGACAGACCAATCGTCCTTGTGCGGTTCCTTCCCCTTCATGAGGCTGCACAGTCACCCGTAAAGGTGTGTCGTCCGAAGACATCAAGGTCAGTGCTGTCGTTTCGGACAGTTCACTTGCCTTGGAAATCGCCAAATGCAGTCGTGCTGTCTCGTTCGCATTCGCCGCGCGACAAAACCCCCGGGCATCCAAGGACAGGCCTGCCTGTTCCGTCAGCATGCGACCGGCCCTGGCATTGGTGAACAGCACCTGACCGGTGGCGTCTGCGACAAGGACACCATATTGGATCAGGTCCAGGGCCCCCACTGACAGACGATCCGCCTCGTGTGATGCGGCCATCACGGCAGTATCTGGCTGGTCATCGACCCGTCGGCGGCGAATGGCCAGCGCCTCTTCGATGCCTTCAATCAGGATGTCCAAGCTGCAGGGCTTTACATAATATCGGAAAACATTGCCGTCATTGATCGACGCGATGGCAATATCAAAATCTGTTGAACCAGACAGCACGATGCAAATCGTGCCAGGGCAGGAGCGATTTACTTCTCGGGCTAAATCCAGTCCATTCATCTGCGGCATTCGAATATCGATAACTGCGACCCGCGGCGGATCCTTGATAAAATGCTCTAATGCCTCAACAGGGTTTTCGAAGAAGGTTAGCGTCCAGTCAGGGCGCAGTTTTTTAAGGTTTCTAATAATACTGGACAGGATGCGTGGTTCATCATCCACAAAGGCTATCTTCGGTAATACACTCATCAGCATCCAATCTGCGCCGGTTAAGTCTGGCCGAATATTTTCAAAATTGCCCTCAAATGCGGATAGGGGCATGCGTGCCAGCATGACATAAGACAGCACGATCTTACCAGAAGGATGATGCACCATGCCGAAAGTTCTAGTTGTTGATGACGATACATTCATTCTCGAAGGAATAAAGCGCGTCGCCGGGCGCAGCTTTGAGATTGATGTCGCCAACAATGGTCATGAAGCGCTTCATATGTTGATGGATGAAGGGCCTTATGCGGCTGTCGTCAGTGATATGAGCATGTGGGGCATGTCGGGCATCGAATTTTTGGAAATGGCGCGATCTGTGGCACCGATGACAACGCGTGTCATTATGTCTGGTTATGCAGATCAAGACGCCTTATCTGCCTCGATAAATAGAGCTTCGGTTTTTCGTTTCTTAAATAAGCCATTCTCTCGCAAAGAGTTTTTTGACTGTCTGACTGACAGTGTCGCTGCATTTCAGAGTGCTTTTGACAGTCAGCCGCGTTCTGCAAATCCTGTAATGGATCAGAAATGGATACAGACTGAACTGGAACAAGTTGATTTCGATCGGGATTTTAGCGTCCGGTATCAGCCCCGTGTTGTGTCGGACTCTGGTGCTCTCTATGGCGTTGAGGCTCTGGTTCGATGGACTCATCCTAAATGGGGATCAATTTCTCCAATGGATTTCATCCCGGTGGCAGAAAAGACTAGCGCAATTCGTGAGTTGACGAGTTGGGTTCTGGGCAAGGCCTGCCAGACATGGTCGGACTGGCGACATCAGAGCGACTTGGATGTTGCGATGTCGGTTAATCTCTCGCCGGTTCTGTTTTCTGATCCGGGGCTGGTGCCCATGGTTTGGAACACCATTACGCGCAGCGGTATGGATCCCAGCAAGCTGGAGCTAGAAATTACTGAGGGATTGGATGTGAATCAGTACAATTTGCTCCATGAAAAAATTGCCGGATTAAAATCGCTGGGTGTCAGTATGTCGATCGACGATTTTGGAACCGGTTTTGCTTCTATGAGCTATCTTCAGTCACTTGATGTGGACTGCATCAAGATCGATCGATCACTCGTCACCAATGCGCCTGACAATGACAAGGATTGTTCAATCCTAAGGGCCGTGCGGAACCTTGGGCAACAATTGGTGTCGGGAACAAAATCCCTATAGAAGCAATGTTATAACCTTCCCAAAAACTAGAATGTTGGCCGATGCGCTGTAATGTGAACGGGCAAACCTATTGAAGTACTGAGTATTACCGCCCGTTTGTTTGTAGGAGAGGGCATAGAAGGCTGCGAATGCGGCCTTGCATCAACAAACAGCCGACGTGTAGGGTAGAAATTAATGATGCCCGGAGATGGCATCAAATTTCGAAATAATTTCATAGGTTTGATAAATGG
>JARGPE010000232.1 GCA_029212835.1 Alphaproteobacteria bacterium
GCATCGATGGCACCATCCATACGGCGTCGCAGATCTTTAATTTTACCAGACATTTCGTTCTTTCCCATTATTCTGGATCCGATCAGGATCTCTTTGAAGGCTTAAACCGTGATCCTTTTAACCGGTTTGCCGCGTCGGGTCCAACCGATCATCACACCTTGTCCGTCACGATGGTAAAGCGCCCTTCCCCACAGACAACCTTAGCAAAGGCGCCTGGATCATATAGCGAGAAAACCAGGATCGGAATACTGCGCTCTCGTGACAAAGTTATGGCGGAGGCATCCATGACCTGCAGATTGTCGGTCAAAACCTGCTGATAGCTCAATCGGTCATAGCGTTTTGCGCTGCTGTCCTTCAAGGGGTCGGCAGAGTAGACGCCATCGACCTTCGTTGCCTTCAGCATCGCATTACAGTCCATTTCGGATGCACGCAGAGCCGCAGCGGTATCTGTGGTGAAGAAAGGGTTCCCTGTCCCGGCAGCGAAAATCACAAGGCGGCCTTTCTCCATATGCCGCGTGGCGCGACGACGGATATAGGGTTCGCAGACGGTTGCCATGGGAATGGCAGATTGCACGCGGGTTGGCACGCCCTTGGCCTCCAAGGCGGCCTGCATGGCCAAGGCATTCATCACCGTGGCCAACATCCCCATATAGTCAGCGGTGGTGCGTTCCATGCCCTTCGCTGCACCAGAAACACCTCGGAAGATATTTCCTCCACCAATCACCAGGCAGATCTCACAGCCCATGTTCCGGACACTGGTGATTTCATCAGCAATGCGCCCTACGATTTCCGGATCCAACCCAAACTCCCTGTCCCCCATCAAGGCCTCACCGGAAATTTTCAACAACACGCGTTTGTATACAAGGTTTCCGGTATCATTGGGCATGCACACTCTCCACGGATCAGGTCTTTGGGGGCATTATTCACGCGGCAGCATTGTGGCCCGCGCCCCGGTTTCAGGCAAAACAAAAGCAACAAAAAAGGGCCGCCCCGATATGGAAACGGCCCTTTTCAAATTCAACCAGGATTAGCCCTTAACAGCGGCTGCGACTTCTGCGGCGAAGTCTTCTTCCTTTTTCTCGATGCCTTCGCCCAGAACATAGCGCGTGAAAGCACTCAATTTCACAGGGGCACCAACATCCGCAGCGGCGTTTTCCACCACTTTTCGAACCTTGGTTTCGCCATCGATGACGAATACCTGTTCCAACAATACTACTTCTTCGTAGTATTTACGGATGCGGCCTTCGACCATTTTCTCAATGATATTTTCTGGCTTGCCAGATTCGCGGGCCTGTTCGACCAGCACAGCGCGTTCCCGTTCCAGATTGCTGGAATCGACATCTTCAATGTTCAGCGCTTCTGGTTTAGCAGCCGCGATATGCATGGCGATTTGCTTGCCCAGGGCTTCCAGCTTGGCCTTATCGCCGGTTGATTCTAGGGCGACCAACACACCGATCTTGCCCAAGCCCGGAGCAACCGCGCTGTGAACATAAGCGGCAACAACACCATCATTAACTGACAACGCGGTGCAACGGCGGAAACTCATATTCTCGCCGATGGTCGCGATATTGTGGGTCAACTGTTCCTGAACCGTCCGGCTGGTCCCTGGATAGGCGGCGGCCAAAACTTTTTCCGCATCACCTTTTTCTGCCAACGCAATAGCAGCAACGTCGTTTACAAAGGTTTGGAACCCTTCGTTACGGGCAACGAAGTCAGTTTCAGCGTTGATTTCCAACAAAGCACCTGTTGTGCCATTGGTGACGACAGAAACCAGACCATCAGCAGCAACGCGCCCGGCTTTCTTCGCAGCAGCAGCCAGGCCCTTGGTGCGCAGCCAATCAACCGCTGCATCCATATCGCCATCTGTTTCTGACAATGCTTTCTTACAATCCATCATGCCTGCGCCCGTTGTATCGCGCAGCTCTTTCACCATGCCTGCCGTGATCTGGCCCATGGAAATGCTCCTCTTATCTCGCGTTTCAAATTATCAGGTCACGGGAACAAATGTTCGCCGCGCGTCCCGTCGCTTTGCCACAGAAATGTGACAAGGCGACGGTCGCAGCAAATATTCCCTATTAACCTCAGACTTTAGCGGCATCATCCGCTGGTGCTTCTTCAGCGGCTGGTGCAGCAGCTTCTTCAGCAGCAGGCGTTGCTTCCAGCGCCGGCTCAACAGCAGGCTCAGCAGCAGCACCCAGATCAATACCAGAAGCGCTCATCGACTGTTGCAGACCACCCAGAACCGCACCTGCAACCAGATCACAGTAAAGGTTGATGGCGCGCATGGCATCATCGTTACCTGGTACCGGGAAGGTCACGCCATCTGGATCAGAGTTGGAGTCGAGGATCGCGATAACCGGAATATTCAGGTTATTAGCTTCCTTGATCGCAATCGATTCCTTGTTGGTATCGACAATGAAAATCAGGTCCGGGACATTGCTCATGTCCTTAATGCCACCCAGGGCGCGGTCCAGCTTTTCCTTTTCGCGGTCCAGGCCCAGGCGCTCGCGCTTGGTCAGGCCCTGCAGGTTCGCTTCGTCTTCAAACTGTGCTTCCAGGGTCTTAAGACGCTTGATCGAATTTGCGATCGTCTTCCAGTTGGTCAGCATGCCGCCGAGCCAACGGTGATTGACGTAATACTGACCACATTTCAGCGCGTTTTCAGCAACAATCGACTGTGCCTGACGCTTGGTGCCGACAAACAACACGCGACCGCCAGCAGCGGCAACGCGGCCGACTTCTTCCAGCGCGCGGGTCAACATTGGAACAGACTGTTCCAGATCAATGATATGAATGCCATTGCGTTCGCCGAAGATGAAGGGTTTCATCTTTGGGTTCCAGCGACGGGTGGTGTGTCCGAAATGAACGCCAGCTTCAAGCAACTGACGCATAGTAAATGTTGGCACGGCCATAAAATGGCTCCTTTGCTTCTCCGGTTGATCCTCCACGAAACCTTGGTTAGCCAGGATTTTATCCCCCAGCACCGGACGGAACGGACCATATGACGGCCACATCCCGGAAGCTTCGTGTGTGTTGTGAGCCGGGCTATAAACCGCCAAACCGTAGAAAGCAAGCATGCTTGTGACGATTAAATGTCGTCATTCCCCTCTTGCTGGCGCTGCCACATAGCAGCATAGACCCCATTCGCGGCCAGCAATTTGGTATGGGTTCCCCGTTCCACCACCCTGCCCGCATCCAGGACCAGAATTTCATCTGCATCCACAACAGTCGACAGACGATGCGCAATGACCAGCGTGGTACGGCCCTGACTGACTTCTTTCAAGGACTTCTGAATTTCACGTTCCGTTGCCGTGTCCAAAGCAGAGGTAGCCTCGTCGAACAACATAATCTGTGGGCTTTTCAGAATGGCACGGGCGATCGCTACCCGCTGCTTTTCGCCACCCGACAGTTTCAGGCCCCGCTCCCCCACCATGCTGTTATAGCCATCGGGCAGGCTTTCAATCAAATCATGAATCCTTGCCAGCTTGGCCGCCTCACGTACCTCCTCTACGCTGGCTGAGGGACGACCATAAGCAATGTTGTATTCCACAGTATCATTGAACAGCACCGTATCTTGCGGAACGATTCCAATTGCTGCGCGCACGCTTTGCTGAGTCGCGTCCCTCAGATCAATGCCATCCAGAGTCACTGATCCAGCACTGGGATCATAAAATCGAAACAGCAATCGGCTGATGGTCGACTTACCCGCCCCGGATGGCCCAACAATAGCCAGTGATTTGCCCGGCTCCACCGTGAAATCGACGCTCTTTAGAATCGGTCGGCGTGGATCATAACCAAAATCCACAGATTGAAAACGTAACAGACCCTCTGGATTTTGGATTGTGACCGCCCCTGCCTTATCCACAACTTCAAACGGTACGCCCATCAATTGGAACATATCTTCCATATCGGTCAGGCTTTGCCGAATCTGTCGGTAAACAAACCCCAGGAAATTAAGCGGCAAATACAATTGAATCAGATAGGTGTTCACCAGCACGAAATCGCCCAGGGTCAGTTTGCCTGCCGCGACGCCATTGGCGGCCATCAACATCAAGACGACCAGACCAATGGCAATAATAGCGCCCTGCCCGACATTTACTGCCGACAAACTGGTGATCGACCGGACCGCCGCATTCTCATAGCGTTGAAGGGCATGGTCATAGCGCTGTGCCTCATGCCCCTCATTGCCAAAATACTTTACGGTTTCATAGTTCAGTAGGCTATCAATTGCTTTGGTATTAGCGACCGTGTCGCTCTCGTTCATCTGGCGTCGATATTTCAAGCGCCATTCCGTGACCAACAATGTATAGGCGATATAACCAACGATCGTCACAAAGGTTACAATGGCATAGCTTATATCAAACAGGCCCCACAGAATCCCACAGACCATCCCGATTTCCAGCAGCGTCGGGATGATATTGAACAACATAAAGGACAGAACAAATTCAATGCCCTTAGTCCCCCGCTCTATCACGCGGGACAGACCCCCTGTTTGTCGCTCCAGATGAAAGCGCAGACTGAGCCCATGCAAATGTTTAAATGTCTTTAGCGCAACGGTGCGAATCGCATTCTGCGCGACACGGGCGAACAAGGCTTCCCGCAACTCCTGAAACAGAACGGCCATCAGGCGCATCAGGCCATAGCCCAGTAACAGCGCAACCGGAATTGTGGCAACGCCTGCCCCCGCCGCAATAGCGGCCGCCCCAGATGTGCTGGTGTCCAGGCTCTTGGAGAGTTTATCCAGGGCGTCTACGGCATCGCGATAGATCAGAGGCACCCAAACATTGGCAACCTTTGCCAAGGCCAGGGCCCCCATGGCCGCAATGACGCGCAGCTTAATCGCAGTGCGTCCTTCTGGCCAAAGATATGGAACAACCGTCAGCAGCGTTTTAAACTGAACAGTGCGCTTTGCTTTGGGAGGCGACGTGTTGGATGACATCATAGTCTTTCGATAGGGCGTCCATAAGTTTATAGCAAGATGCATCGCCAAAACCGAAAGACAATTGCCTGCATTGCAATGACATAAGACGGGCGGTAGTTTTAAGTCAGAAAACGCAAAAAACGCAAAGGGATGTTCGTTATGTCGATCAAGACGCTGTTGGTTCACCTTGCTCCGGATCCGGATCGTGAAACGCGACTAAAAGCAGCCGTTGGCATTGCCAAACACCTAAATGCACATTTGATCGCCCTGTACGTGGCAATGCCCGTTCATATGCCAGCCGGTGCAGAAGGGCGCGGCGCATCATCGCTGTATCTGCATGAGGCCCGATCTGCTGCGAAAGAAAAAGCCGGTGCGATCGAAGCGCATGTAAAAGAAGTATGTGAAGCCGCAGGGATTTCTTGGGAATGGGCTTATGGCGAGGAAGATCATTTAGAGCGCCTGTTGGAAGAAGTTCATCATGTGGACCTAACCATCCTGAACCAGGTCAGTTTTGATAATTTTGAAGATCGCCTGATCTATCAATTACCTGAAAGACTGGTCATGGGGGCTGGAGGGCCCGTCCTGGTCCTGCCTAAAGGCATGGATGAAATCGATCTGGACTCATTTAATACAGTTCTGATTGCCTGGACCTATTCAAAGGAAGCTATACGCGCGCTGCGCGATGCCTTGCCCATGATTGAAAAGGCAAAGAACGTCAAACTGTTCACCTGTG
>JARGPE010000233.1 GCA_029212835.1 Alphaproteobacteria bacterium
TAGCATGTCAGTCACAATCCATGTCCTGATGGCGCGCGGAATTGATCGGGACCAATCCAAATTCCTGCGGCGCAAATTGTTATAAGACGCGAGAGCCTAGACCCTCAGCGGTACAGAGGAATTCAGTTTTATGCCCTCTGGCGTCACGATGCAATCATAGCATAGTGCTTCGACGCCTGCAGCCTTTGCGGTCGCGAAGGCCTTTGCATAGGCGGGATCAATGTCATCTGCCAGGCTGAAATGGGTACAATCGCTGCGCTGTACAAGGTACAGCATGACCGCCCTGGATCCTTCCGCAACGATATCCCCCAATTCTGCCAGATGCTTAGCCCCGCGTTCGGTCTTCGCATCCGGGAATTGCGCAGCCTTAGGATCTGGACCATCAGGGCGACGCAATGTCACACTTTTGACCTCAACATAGCAGGGAGAGCGTTCCGGGTCCTCCAACAGCAGATCTATCCGGCTGTTGCGGCTGCCATAGCGAACCTCGCGGCGCATATCGCTGTAGCCAGATAAGGGTTTGATCTGACCCGTGCGAATTGCGGATTCCACGATGCGATTGGCCAGATTGGTATTGATGCCAACAGCGGCGTCCCCATCAGGACTGGTCTGTGTCGTAATTTCCCAGCGCCAGGCCAATTTGGCGCTGGGGTTTCTGTTGGGGGACAGCCATATCCGACTGCCGGGTTCCGCCAGTCCCATCATGGAGCCTGGATTGCCGCAATGGGCGATCCCTTCGCTGCCGTCGGGAAAAGCGACATCTGCAAGGAATCGCTTATAGCGTTTGATCAAACGAGCCTCGATCAGAGGTTCTGGATAGCGCAGTGTCATCCTTCGGCGCGGGCTTGATCGATGATTTCCTGCAGCTTCTCCGTAGGGATATAGCCGCCAATAAATTCCTTACCGATCACCATGGCCGGTGTTCCACGAATATCCATGCTTTCGGAAAGGCTGCGCACCATGGCCAGATATTGTAGAACTTTTGGCGCGTTCATATCTTCTTTGAGTTTCTCAACATCCAGGCCGACCTCGTCTGCCATGTCGAAGATAATCTTGTCGCTCAACTGACCTTGATATCCCATCATTGCATCATGGAATTCCATGTATTTGCCTTGCTCTTGCGAGGCCAAGGCGGCGCGGGATGCAACCAGAGAGGCCGGGCCTAGAATGGGTAATTCAGCGAAAATGACCTTCAGTTTTGGATCTTTTGCCATGGTTTCTTGCAGGCCTGGAAACAGGCGTTTGCAATAGCCACACTGATAGTCGAAAAATTCGACCAGGATGACATCACTGTCATCGGCCCCAAATGCGGGGGTCATCGGGCTGGCCGACAGGGTCGGAACCAACTGCGCAATAATATCAGCACGCTTTTGTTCAACGAGGGCCTGTTGACGTTCTTCCATCGACCGGATTGCGTCCAGGATCACCTGTGGGTTGGCCATCAAATAATCATGTACAATGCTTTCAATCCGCTGACGTTCAGCCGGATCAATGGCGTCTTGGGCTCGTGCGTTAGTCAACGGTATCGTAGCAAAGATTGCAATCGCCAGCATCGCAAGACACAGCGCCTGGTGAGCCCGACCAAGTGTCGAAAGAGTATTCTGTCGTATCATTGGTCAAAGACCCCTGTTTCAAGATTTTGTCTGATAAAATTATTATAGTTGGTTTAGAGGGAATTGCAGGTGGGGCCAAGTCTTTCGCCCACTATATCGCCCACCGTCACGAAGCTTTGATCACCCGCTATTTATCATCTGCGCGATAGATGATGTCCTGTGCCTGGATCCAAGAGGCTGAGTCCTTTGGCAGTGCGTCCATGGCGCGCGTTGCCAGAGACTTCGCCTGTTCCTTGTCTCCTTGGCGGTGAGCTACCTCAGCTTGAGTCAGAAGGACCATGCCGGTTTCGCCCCGATATTGATGTGCCTGTCCTTTGACGTTCCAGGCTCGGATCATGTCCGGCTCGTAAGAAAGTGCGATATTGGCATTGTCCAAGGCTTCTTGGACATTCGCATCTCCCCCGATTTGCAGCAGGGTTTCTCCCAGTGTCGTACGAATCAATGCAGCCCAGGGCAGAATGTTGACGGCGGCACGATATTCCTCGGCGGCTTCTGGAAGTTTGCCCGTACGCTTCAATATGTCGCCTTTGGTTTCCAAGAAGAAAGGGTCTTTCGGGCTTTCAGCCAGCAATGTGTCGATTTCCTTTAAGGAATCATCCAGCTTAAAAAGCTCCATATAGGCAATGGACCGGGCGTAATGGGCGGGAACGGAAGTATCACTAACCGGATAGTCGCGGATTGCGTCTTGTGGTGTCAGGTAAGCTTCCAGCTTTGCCCGCATGCGTTGGTGCACGGCCATATATTCTGGCGGCAATTTGGCCTTGCTGACCGGGGATGTGTCGACATGATTTTGCACGAAGTCGATACGATCTTCGGTTAAGGGGTGAGTGCGGGTATAAGGGTTTGCCCCAGCACTATACAATCGATCTTGGTTCTGCAGGACATGCATGAAATCCAGCATTCCCTTTGCCGAAATTCCAGCTTCATCGAGGAAGGTCATGGCGGCTTGGTCTGCCGCTTGTTCATTTGCACGGGAATAGGACAGGATGCTGCGCTCGCCCACCTGTTGGCCCAGTGCAGCACCCGCAGCGGCGACTTTGCCATCGCCCGTTGCCAGCGCAGCGCCCAGCCCTAACAACATGCCAGCAATGGCCGCTGCCTGAGCATTTTCAAGGCTGCCTTTGAATTTTGACAGGTGCCCGCCGGTGATGTGGCCCAATTCATGCGCCAGAACACCGATAACTTCTCCTGGTTCATCAGCGGTGATCAAAAGGCCTGTATTAATGAAAATACGCTGGCCACCGGCGACAAAGGCATTTAGTCGGCTGTCATTGATCAGATGAATTTGGATTGAGCTGGCATCGACGCCTGCAGCCTCAAAAATGCGTTGCAGGTAAAACCGAATGGTATTTTCAATTTCGGTGTCGCGGATAAAACTGATATCTCGGCCTTGCGCAAGCGCAGGGGAAAAAGGCACACTCCCCGCCACGCTGGCGAACAAAATCGCCACGCTTAAAAAAACGCGCGTTATGCCGTTTAGTATCCTACGCCGTCCCAGCGGCATTTTAAGAAGGAATCGCATCCTTGTTTGATGCTCCAGCTAAAAGATCTATAGCCGTCTTAACGACTGATTTCGCCTTTAACCTAATGCGTTCCCACAGCAGGTTCAAATGGCGATTACCAAAAGTTACGGCCTTCACCCTTGCCAGCGCTCTGATTTTGCAAGGATGTGCTAATGATTCCAACGTTGAATATGGCGTCGCTGGATATGTTCGTGGCTTTTATGGCGGTGTTGTCGCTGATGAGCCAAATGCTGCTTTGATCGGTCGGGATATTTTGACCTCTGGTGGGAATGCAGCGGATGCCGCTGTGGCGATGAGCTTTGCCTTATCGGTTTCGTATCCCTCTGCAATCAGTCTTGGTGGTGGCGGGGTCTGCATCGTTCATGATGGAACGATTGGCGTGACGGAGGTTATTGATTTCATTCCACCAGCAGGAACAGGCATGGGGGGCGATCGTCCCTCTGCGGTTCCCACCCTGACACGGGGCATGGCAGCGCTGCATGCCCGGTATGGCCAGTTTCCTTGGGCCGGTGTGGTTTCTCCAGCAGAGCGTATGGCGCGGTTGGGGCATCGTGTCTCTCGGGCATTGGCTGTTGAAATGTCGCGAGCAGCAGAGCCCCTCTATGGTGAGCCCGCTGCGCTTGCGATTTTCGCCCCAAACGGTCGTTTGGTTGGGGAAGGGGATCAACTATCGCAGCCGGAATTGGGCTCTGTTCTGGGACAAATTCGCGCTGGTGGTGCCGGGGCCTTCTATAATGGTGCCTTGGCACGTCGGGTCGTGGATGGCGTAGCGCAAGCCGGTGGCACTTTGACCTATGAGGAATTACGCGATTATTCACCAACCTGGCGGTTGCCGCTGATTATTCCATTTGGTGATGATGAATTGAATCTGGCTCCGCCGCCCGCAGCGGCAGGGCCTATGTTGGGCGTGATGTGGCGTATGCTGATCGAGGATGATCGCTATGCTGATGCCGCATCGGAAGAACGTGCCCATTTGCTTGCCGAGGTAATGAAGCGGGCAAGCGCAGATCGCAAGACATGGCTTGGGGAGGGATATTCCTCCACCATGCCCCTGGAAGATGTTTTGAATCCAGATCGGGTTGCGGGCTTGATGGCAAACTACTCCCCGACCAAGGCGACCCCCGGAATCGAGCTTGACCCACAAAATCGCCAATTGGCGGAGGTTATCTCTGGGACTGGTTTTGTGACGGTTGATCGCAATGGCATGGCCGTTGCCTGTGACCTGACGCTTTACAATCCTTTCGGGACCGGACGGGTTGCGCCAGGCACTGGCATTCTATTGGCTGCCGCTCCAGGCTTGCGGGGGCGCAATCCCTTGAGCCTGAGCCCTGCAATGGTCATCAATACCGGAACCCTGACCTTCCGGTTTGGACTTGCATCTAGTGGGGGACCCTTGGGGCCAGCCTCAGAAATTCAGATCATGGCTGATACCTTACTGACCGAAAAGCCGCTGGATGCCGCCTTGGCGGAACCGCGCTTCCTGGCCGTTGATGTGCCGGATGCTGTTTTGGTTGAAAAGGAAGGTGGGGATGAATTGGCTGCCTCCTTAAAGGCTAAGGGGCATCCTGTGTCACGGCTGTCCTGGCCTGGGCTGGCAACGGCGATCCATTGTCCCAGTGGTATTACCCGATCCAGCAGCCGTTCAGCCCTATGCCGGGTGGTGCATGATCCCAGGGGATATGGATTGTCTTCCTTCTCTGACGAGCGGGGAGGCTGAGGTCTGGTATGGTCTTAAAGGTCGGCAGTCGCGGGCATATCCCCGCCTTTATGGTTATGGAAGTCATGCGGGCCGCTGCAGAGCGAGAACAACGGGATGAGGCAGTCTTCCATTTGGAGGTTGGTCAGCCTGGAACACCCGCACCGAGGGGTGTTATCGCGGCGGCCCATAAGGCGTTGGACAGTGATCGCCTTGGCTATACAACGGCGCTGGGCCTTCCTGATTTGCGCGCGGCGATTGCCGGGCATTATAAGGATTCCTATGGCGTGACTGTCCTTGCCTCTCAGGTAGTGGTGACGACCGGATCTTCCTGTGGGTTTATCTTAAGTTTTCTTTCCGCGTTTAACCCCGGGGATCGGGTCGCCTTGGCGGAGCCCGGCTATCCTTGCTACCGCCATATTCTGAACGCCCTGGGTATTACGCCGGTCATGCTGCCAGCTGGTCCCGCGGAACGGTTTCAGCCGACACCGGCCCTGATCGAAAAAGCCATGGCAGAGGGCCCGCTGGATGGATTGATCGTTGCCTCCCCCTCAAATCCAACTGGCACAATGCTGGACCGAGGCGGGATGGAGGCACTACTGACCTGTTGCCGGGACAATGGCATTCGTGTTGTTTCCGATGAAATCTATCAGGGGATTTCCTTTGGTATGGAGCCGGTCACCGCCGCTGAATTGGAACCAACGGCGATTGTCGTAAACAGCTTCTCAAAATACTTTTGCATGACGGGCTGGCGTCTTGGCTGGTTGATCGTGCCACCGGACCTTCTGCGCGCTGTTGAGTGTTTG
>JARGPE010000004.1 GCA_029212835.1 Alphaproteobacteria bacterium
TGGCACAATCATTCCCCTGATTGCAGAGACGTGTGGGCAGAATGCGATGATCGTCGACAGTTCGGCGCTGCCGGAACAGGTGACGCGTGATGTTGTAATCTCGTCCTTCCAAAGCGCAGGCCAGCGGTGTTCCGCCCTGCGGGTATTGTATATTCAGGAAGATGTCGCTGATAAGCAGATTGCGATGATTGCGGGCGCCATGAAGGAGTTGCGGGTTGGTGATCCGTCATGGCTGTCCACCGATCTGGGCCCGGTAATCGATGCAGAGGCGCGGGCGAATTTGAATGCCCATATTACCGATCTGAGCAAATCCAAGAAGGCCAAAAAGATTGGCGAAACACCCATTGGATCTGATTGTGACAAGGGAACCTTTGTGACGCCGGTCGCGTTTGAAATTCCAGGTATTGATATGCTGGAACAAGAGCATTTTGGTCCGATTCTGCATATCGTACGTTACAAGGCGTCACAGCTGGATGCCGTGGTGGATGCAATCAATGGCACAGGTTTTGGATTGACCTGCGCCATTCACAGCCGGATTGACGAAACGATTGGTCGGGTTCTCAAGCGACTGAAAGTCGGGAATGCCTATGTAAATCGCAATCAGATTGGGGCTATAGTCGGGGTCCAGCCTTTCGGTGGTGAAGGGTTGAGCGGTACAGGACCAAAGGCTGGAGGGCCTCGCTACTTGCATCGTTTTGCTTGCGAGCGCACGGTATCGATTGATACCACTGCTGCTGGTGGCAATGCATCCTTGATGACCTTGGAGGCCTGAGCCAGCCGATTTGTTAATGCGGATGGACCGGACGTGTGCTGAGGGCGGGTGTTTTAGCTGTTTTGCTGTGTTGGGGATTTCAGGCTGCGTTGGCGCAGTCTGTTCCCCCGAGCGATCCAATGGCTCCGCCGGATGGATTGTCGGCAGAAACTCGCGCTGCCTATGAGCGGGGGCGCCTGATCTTCAATGGTCATTTTCGACCATCAGGCACGGAAGGGCCGGACGATCTGGTCGGTCTGGGGCCCTTATATAACCGGATATCTTGCGCGTCCTGTCATAGTGCTGGCGGGCGTGGCGCCCCTCCTAATGGCCCGGATGAGAATTTTCTGACGGCCTTAGTGCGGGTTGGCGTGGTGGATTCAGCAGGTGTAGCGACTCCCCATCCAATATTTGGCAATCAAATTCAGGACCGTGCTGTGCCGGGCATTGACCCTGAAGCTAAGGTGTCGCTGTATTGGGAAACTGTAACGGGCACCTATCCTGACGGCCAGTCCTATGAACTCAGAAAGCCGTTCTTGGAGATTGATCCAGACCCAGGACCATCGGCCCGTTGGTCTATCCGTATCGCCCAATCAATCCGGGGCGTTGGACTGCTGGAAGCGGCAGTGACACCAAAAGATGGCGACGGGCGATTTGGCTGGAAAGCGGTTGAGCCCAGCGTGGTTATGCAAAACGCCAGCGCCCTGTCTCAAGATATGGGGATTACCAGTGTTTTTCATGAGGCACCAATTTGTCCAAATGGGGAGACTGTCTGTGGCGGCGGGGGGCGTGAAATTCCAGGAACAGCCCTAGCGGACCTCACACTTTTTGCAAAGTTATTGCCGCCCCTTGCAGGTGAAGATGCGCCAAATGCAATGGGGGCATTTTTATTCTATCGTACGGGGTGTGCTGCCTGTCATATTCCAGAATTGCCGTCCTATTACAGTGCTGGAACAGTGAAGTCGTATTCCGATTTGGCCTTGCATGATATGGGCCCCGGCCTGGATGACGGATTACCGGAAGGCGATGCAAAGAGTTTTGAGTGGCGCACACCACCTCTTTGGGGATTGGGGATGGTCTTGAAGTATAACCCCGCAGCCCCGTTGTTGCACGATGGCCGTGCGCGGGGCGCCGAAGAGGCTATTCTCTGGCATGACGGAGAGGCGAGATATTCTAAACATGCATTCATGGAATTGCCAAAAGAGGACCGTGTCCGTCTGCTGGCATTCTTGATGGGTCTTTAGGCATCAAAATCGAAATAATGATATTAAGAATTACTTGCAAGTTTCCGTATTGATCCTATATAAAATCGTATGTGAATTTGCGACGCAGTCTCATGCTCTGTACAGGGTTTTGGGGTCGTTATCCTGTAACCGCCCGGCTAAGTTCGGGTTTGATAAAAGTAGGGGAAAGGAATGCCATCTATGTCCTTTAGATTGAAATCCATCCATCACCATGTAGCCAAGAAGGTCGGTTTGGCCGGTTTGGTTTTGGGCATGACTATGGCCGCACCAATTGCCCAAGCGGCAGATGGAGAGGTCAATATCTACTCCATGCGGCAAGCCTATTTGATCGAACCAATTTTGGATGAATTCACTAAAGAGACTGGTGTTAAGGTCAATGTGCTGTTTGCAAATGACGGTCTGATTGAACGCCTGGCACAAGAGGGTCGCAACAGCCCGGCCGATGTGGTCCTAACCTCCAGCTTTGGCAATACAGCGCGTCTGATTGATGAAGGTCTGGCCCAGCCTGTTGACAGCGAAACCTTGACGGCACGGGTTCCGACTCAGTTTCGGGCCGCTGATAATCGTTGGTTTGCCCTGACCCTGCGTGCCCGCCTTTTCTATACATCATTAGAGCGGATGAATGATGGTGATTTGGTCACCTATGAAGGTCTGGCTGATCCAAAATGGAAGGGCAAAGTTTGCACACGCAGCGGCAGCCATCCTTACAATGTGCAGATGATTGCCGCCATGATTGCGCATCACGGTAAGGAAGATACAAAGACTTGGCTGGAAGGCGTGAAATCCAATCTGGGCCGTAAACCCCAGGGGAATGATCGTGCCCAGGTGAAGGCTGTGTCCGAGGGGGAATGTGATATCGCTGTGGGTAATTCCTACTATTACTTCAAGATGTTGGATGATCCAGAACAGCGCGGCTGGGCCGAGGCCGTGCGGCCAGTTTTCCCAGCATTTGATGGTGGTGGAACCCATGTGAACGTATCAGCAATGGTGATGGCACCCCATGCGCCAAACCCAGAAAATGCTGTTCTGTTGATGGAATACTTGACCGGAGAGACCGCACAGCGGATTTATGCTGATGTAAATTTTGAATATCCAGTAAATCCTGATGTGGCTCCGTCTGAGGCCTTGGCTGGGATTGGGAAGCTAACCCCTGACAGCCTGACCTTGGACCAGGTTGCCTCTAATCTGCGCGACGCGCTGCAACTGGTCGCGGAAGTGGGTTACAACGAGTAAAGGATGAGTGCGTGGTAACAGGTAAGGCATGGCAGTAACCACATCGGATGCGACCGGGCCGGTGACCCGGTCGTTGATGCAGAAAGAAAGATCCTGGATTTGGACGACAGGCGCCGTGGGGGCTGCTTTGATCGTGATCATTCCACTTGCGTCAATTGTCTGGCTTGCGCTGTTCCCAGAAGATGAAGGCTGGTTCGATATCGTTCGAACCAGCCTTCCTACTTATATTGGCAATACCTTGATCCTGATGGTCGGGGTCGGAATTGGCACCATCTTTGGCGGGGTTTCAACCGCTTGGCTGGTCACCGTTTGCCGCTTTCCGGGTCGTCGCCTGTTTGAATGGGCTTTGTTGTTGCCACTGGCGGTTCCTGCCTATCTGGTGGCCTTCGTTTATACCGATATTCTGGAATATAGTGGCCCCGTGCAAGGCGCGCTGCGCGATCTGTTCGGTTGGCAGGTAAAGGGGGATTATTGGTTTCCTGATATACGCAGCCACGGTGGCGCGATCATCGTGCTCAGCCTGGTGCTATACCCCTATGTTTATATGATGGCGCGGGCCGCCTTTTTGCAGCAATCCGTCTGCGCCTTGGAAGCCGCCCGAACCTTGGGGCGTACGCCCTGGCGGTGCTTCTGGACGGTGGCATTACCCATGGCCCGCCCGGCGCTTGTTATCGGTGTCTCTCTGGCCTTAATGGAGACCCTGAATGATTTTGGTACGATTGATTTCTTTGGTGTGCATACGCTGACCGCTGGGGTGTTTGAGGTCTGGCGCGTGATGGGCAACACTGCGGGTGCGGCACAAATTGCCTTGGTGATGTTGCTCTTTGTCGTTGGCCTTTTGTGGTTGGAGCGGTCTTCACGCCATCGTCAGCGCTATGGTCAAACCAGTTCAAAGATTCAGGCATTGCCAGGATTTGAATTACGCGGCTGGCGGCGTCTTTTAGCAATGACCGTATGCGTGACGCCCTTGATCTTTGGCTTTGCCATCCCGTTCATTGTGTTGGCAGTTAATGCGCTGCGGCAATTGGATCAACAATTGACGCGGGACTATTTCACCTTCACGGGCAACTCGCTGATGCTGTCAGGGACAGCGGCTCTCTGTGCGGTCGTGATCGGCCTGTTCATGGCCTATGGCGTGCGGTTGAATGGGGGCAAATTTCTGCGTGGCCTGACCCGTCTGGCATCGGTTGGCTATGCGGTGCCGGGTGCTGTCCTGGCCGTTGGCGTGATCGTGCCCTTCACGTCCTTTGATTCCACGGTCAGTTTGTTTTTTGAGGAAAATTTTGGGGTGCGGACAGGCCCAATCCTGTTTGGTACTGCCTTTGCGTTAGTATTCGCTTATGTCGCCCGGTTCATGGCAATCGGGTTCGGCGCTGTTGAATCCGCCCTGGAGAAGGTGACGCCCCATATGGATGATGCGGCGCGCACCCTGGGCAAGGGCCCTTGGGAAACCCTGCGCCGAGTGCATCTGCCAATGATCCGGGGCGGTATCCTGGCCGGGGCAATTCTGGTTTTTGTAGATTGTATGAAAGAACTGCCCGCCACCCTGATCCTGCGGCCGCCCTTTAATTTCGATACGCTGGCGACCTTTGTCTATCAGTATGCCTCTGACGAGCAGTTTGAGCAGGCATCTCTTGGAGCCATCACCATCGTGATCGCAGGTATCATTCCAGTCATCCTGCTGTCGCGCGCCATCCGCAGCGCTCGCCCCGGACATGCGGACCCCCGATAGGCTCTCAGATAGACTTTCGGTCGCTTGGTTTCAGTGTTTGCGTTCGACGACGAAACGGGCCAGGGCGCGCAGATGGTCGGCTTTTTGGTCGAACAGTTTCAAGTGATTGATCGCCTGATCTGCCAGATGGTTTGCCTGATCCCGGGCCCGATCAACACCTAATACAGACACAAAGGTTGCCTTGCCTTTGGTCGCATCCTTGCCAACAGCTTTGCCAACAGTGGTCTCGTCCCCGGTGATATCCAACAAATCATCGGCAATCTGGAACGCCAAGCCCATATCATGAGTATAGCCGCGCAAAGCCTCTCGCGCAGAATTTGGCGCACGGCCCAGGATCGCTCCAGCCTGACAGCCGAAATCGATCAAGCGACCTGTCTTCAACCGCTGCAGGCGCGTAATGGCACCGATATCCAGATCTGCACTTTCCGCCTTCAGGTCGATCATCTGACCCCCGACCATACCGTGGGCACCCGCCGCAAGGGATAGTTCCAGCACCAATTCGCAGCGCACGGCTGGGTTTGAATGAGTGGAATCCGATGCCAGAACATTGAAAGCGCGGGTCAGCAGGGCATCACCAGCCAGGATCGCCGTGGCCTCGTCGAAGCGTTTATGCACAGTGGGCTTGCCCCGCCGCAGGGCATCGTCGTCCATCGCGGGGAGGTCATCATGAACTAAAGAGTAGCAATGCACCATTTCCAATGCGGCACCGACCCGCAGGGCAGAGTTTTCGGAAACACCGAATAGGCCTGCACTTTCGCTGACCAGAAAGGGGCGAACTCGTTTGCCGCCGTCCAATGTGGCATAGCGCATGGCTTCCAGCAGGTCGCGCTCTGGTGCGTTGTCGATCGGCATCAATTTGTTCAAAACATCTTCCAGGCGTTCGGCGAAGTCGCCCATGGCCCGCGCGAGATCGGTCATTCAGGTAAATTCCTTAATATGTGAATGGGGGTAGAATTGAATTCAGCGGTAATCTTAATCGATTTGCGCGGGCTCCGCCTTGATCGTTCCGTTCGACCCGAGAGTGATTTTTTCGATACGTGCCTTTGCACCGGCAAGCTTTTTTTCGCAGTGCCGTTTTAACTCGGCCCCCCGTTCATAGGCTTCAATGCTGGCCTCCAGCTCAATATCGCCAGATTCAAGGCCGCGCACGATGGATTCCAGTTCGGCCATTGCCTGTTCGAAACTCAGGTCGTCTATCGTTGATTTTGACGTCGTCGTCATGCACCACCCAGTCTGTTGTAAATTCTGTCTGTAAAACTTCATGCTAGTGTAGGGCGCGCCGCCCTATTGGCGCAACCGTCGCCCAATGCTTTACCATATAATCAGTCATAATACCGCAAAAAGCCTGCCTTGGAGACAGGGCCTGCCTTGATGTGCCCTTATGAATGGTTTATCGCCATTAGGACGCTAAAAACTAGAGTAAGGAAACATCCATGGGTACGAAAACACTGCTCTTCACCCATCCGGCCTGTGCCGGTCATGATATGGGCGAAGGACATCCGGAACAGCCGGCGCGGTTGGCCGCTGTTCTATTTGCGTTGGAAGGCCCTGACTTTCAGAATTTGGAGCGTAGAGAGGCCCCGGAGACAACCCGTGACCGAATTTTGTTAATGCACCCTGCTGCCTATGTTGATGGCCTGATGGCAGCTTTTCCCACTGAAGGGCGGGTGCAGATCGATGCGGACACCGCCGTCAGTGCAGGGTCCAGGGAAGCTGCCTTGCGTGCTGTTGGCGGCGTCGTTGCCGCTGTCGATTCGGTCATGAAAGGGGAGGCAAAGCACGCCTTTTGCGCGGTGCGTCCGCCCGGTCATCATGCGGAACCAGACCAGACGATGGGCTTTTGCCTGTTCAACAACATTGCGATAGGGGCAGCCCATGCTCGGGATGTCTATCATCTGCATCGCGTTGCTGTAATCGATTTCGATGTGCATCACGGTAATGGCACCCAGGCTATGTTTGAAAATGAACCGATGTTCTTTTATGGCTCAACCCATCAGATGCCCTTGTATCCGGGAACAGGCCGTCCCTCTGAAACCGGCATTGCAGGCAATATCGTGAATGTGGCGCTGCCCCCCTTTGCCGGATCAGAAGAATTCCGGAGGGCATTTTCGGATGTCATCTTGCCCAAGCTGGATGAATTTGGCCCCGAACTGATGATGATTTCTGCTGGCTTTGACGCGCATCGCGATGACCCGCTGGCCCAAGAGAATTTGGACGAAGAGGATTTTGCCTGGGTGACCGCAGAATTGATTAGTATCGCAGACAAGCATTCACAGGGGCGCGTCGTTTCCGCCCTGGAAGGCGGCTATGATCTGGATGCGCTGGGACGGTCCGCCGCAGCCCATGTGAAAGTCTTGATGGCTTAGTTCTGAGTCGGGGCTGGATCCAGCGGTAGCTTTTGCTTGATCCAGCCGGGCAGGGGGCCACGGCCCAGCATGCCTTCTTTTATATTCATCACCTGAGTGAAGCCATTTTGGGTCAGGAAGGCACTGGCCCAGGTGGAGCGTACCCCGGACGAACAGATCAGGGCGATTGGCGTCGTCTTATCGCCTCCCACGCCGGCGGTCATTGCGGCAAGGAAACCTGTCTGCCCTTCCGGGTCATGCATGGTGATGGTTTTGGCCCCTTGAGCAATGCCTGTTTGTTGCCATTCCGCGGGACGACGAATGTCGATCAACAGGACAGCCCCATCCTGTTGCATCTTATGGGCGGTGGCAGCATCAATGATCGTTGTTTCCGCCCAAATTGGGGGCGCGATGAAGATAACAAGCAGCAGCGCGAGGAGGAATCGGGTCAATATTTTAGACATTCTGAATGCTCCTGCTAAAGCCTATGACGTTCTTAGCGTCAATGTATCCTTGCGACAATCCATGGTATGGTAAATCTGGCGTGATCGTTCGTGACATGCCTGCATCCCGCTGTTGCACTTGGCGCTAGGGGTTTTGGTGCGTAATCTGGCGCCTTCATATCGCTGTAAGGGCAGAAGAGAATTCTATGACAGAAAAACTGACAGCGTCTGATGTGCGACAGCTTCTGACGAACCCGTCCGGCAAGAACCGGGCCTCCGCTGCACAAAAGATCGCTCAGCAGTTTGGAGAGGGTGGCCTGACGGTTAAAGAACGCTCTATCGCCGAAGATATTTTCAAGGTGATGGTGAAAGACGTTGAGAAGCAGGTCCGCAGTGCTCTGTCAGAGAATTTGAAGGATGTGCCCGGCCTGTCGAATGACTTGGCAAAGACTTTGGCTATGGACCTCTCTGACGAGGTCGCCCTGCCGATGCTGCAATTTTCGAATGCCTTGACCGATGCCGATCTTGTGGAGATCGTGCGCACCCAGAGTATGACACGTACAAAGGCTGTGGCAGAACGTCCAACCGTTTCGCAGCAAGTGTCAGAGGCAATTGTCACTCATGGTGATGAGGACTCGGTGGTCGCCCTGGTATCCAATACTGGCGCAGAAATCAGCGAGACATCCTTGATTAAGGTTGTCGATAAGTTTGGGAATTCCCCGCGTGTTCAGGAACCTTTGGTTCATCGCCCAACCCTGCCGGTCAGTGTTGCTGAGAAGCTGGTCGCCCGCGTCGCCGATCATTTGAAGGACTATTTGGTTCAGCACCATGAATTGTCGGATGAATTGGCTACAGACCTTATCTTGCAAAGCCGGGAACGCGCGACGTTGAACCTGAAGGGCTTTGGGACATCCGGCAGTTCGGAAGAACTGGTTCGACAGCTAAAGGCGAACCGTCGCCTGACTCCATCAATCATTTTGCGGGCGCTATGCGTCGGGGATTTGGATTTCTTTGAACAGTCGCTGTCCGCCCTGTCTGGCGTGCCGATCAACAATGCACGTGTTCTGATCCATGACGAGGGAGAATTGGGCTTGCGCTCCCTCTATCAAAAGGCAGGCATGCCCGTCAGCCTGTTGCCAGCCTATCGGTTGGCCCTGGAAATGGTGGTTGATGCGGAGATGGAACGAAGCGATGAGGACCCGCAGCAGCGCATGCGTCGCCTTCTGGAGCGGGTTTTGACGGAAGATCAAAAAATCGTCGCCGAATTTGGAACTGATACTGTCGACTATCTCTTAGCCAAACTCGGTCGGCTCAGTCAGTCATCCACGCTTCCTTGAAATTATCCGTTCCGGTGTCCCTTACAGCGGATAGAACAGCACCAAGGCACCGCCCAGAATCAGGACGATGCGGATCAGCCACTGTATGGGTGCGATAATCCCAAAGGAAATACAGCCAAGCCCCGCTGCGACCTTGGCCGCTGCCATCAGGGCATGAAATGGCACCGTAGACAGGTTGATTAAATCTGGATTGGCAATCATGCCCAATGGGATCAGGTAGAGCCCTATCCCCAGTGCCATCGCCTTACCGGCGACTTTCAGCCAGTTTTCCCCCACCATGCCTGCTGCGATGAAGACAGCCCCACAGACGGGTGGGGTAATGGTGCTCAGCAAGGCGAACCAGAAGACGAAGAGATGTGCCTGTAACGGCTGTAGCCCCAATTCGGCCAAGGCTGGGCCAGCGACGGAAATACAGATGACATAGGCCGCTGTGGTTGGCACTTCCATGCCCAGAACCAGGCAGGCAGCCGCTGTCAGCAGTAGGGCAGGCCACAGCATGCCGCCTGACCCTGACAGGATCAGCGACGTGATCTTGACCCCCAGACCTGTAATCCCCAACACGCCAATAATGATTGAGGCGCATAGGATAATGGAGGCAATGGTGGCAATCTGCTGGCCTGCATTCAGGCAAACACTGATCAACCGTTCCACGGTTCGTGGAGCATTCAGCGTCAGTTTCGCATCGAACAGCAGTAAGGCCGCACCGGCCAGAATGGCCAGGCAGGCCGCATATTGTGGCGTAAAGCCTGTATAGAACATGAACCACAGCAAGACTGAAAAGGGCACCAGGAAGAAGGCCGCTGTTATCAGAACCGCACGCAGTCCAGGCTGTTGGTCTTTTGGCAGGCCTTCCAAGCGATATCGCATAGAAAAGGCATCAATCCCGATCCAGCAGGCGAAGAAATACAGGAATGCCGGCAGCAGGGCCGCGGCCATGATTTCGGTATAGGCAGTGCCCGTCAATTCCACCATGACAAAGGCCCCCGCCCCCATCAGGGGGGGCATGATCTGTCCGCCGGATGAGGCAACTGCTTCCACCGCGCCAGCCAGCGACTTTGGATAGCCTAAGCGTGTCATTGCAGGCAGCGTGATTGCCCCTGTGGAGGCAACATTGGCTGAAGCGGAGCCAGAAATTGATCCGAACAAGGCAGAGGATAGCACCGATACCTTCGCGGCACCGCCCCGCAAGCGTCCGGCGACGGCGGCAGCGACATTCATAAAGCCTTGTCCGGCCTCTCCTGCATTCAAGACCGATCCAAAAATCACAAAGATCGCGACGATGGAGACGGAGACACCGGTCAAGCTGCCCCAGACCCCACCCTCAGCAATTGTCAAAGTCCCCAGGAAGCTATTGAGTGGGGTCCCCGGATGGCCGAATTCGCCTGGAATATACTGCCCGAAAAGCCCATAGAGCAAAGTCGTTGCCGCAACCAATGGCAAGGGCCAACCGATAGCGCGTCGGGCCATTTCGAGGACCGTGACAAGCAACGTGATGGCGATGCCGACCTGAAACGGGTTTTCCAGAAAACCATATTGATCGGACAGGGCATTCTGATTCCAGGCGATCCACAGGCAGGCAGCCAGTCCCAGACTGCCCAAAAGGACGCCCGTAATCCGTTCCACCGTGTTGCGCGCGACGAAGATCATCGCCCAGGGCAGGGCCAGCGCCATATGTAAGGGGCGCGACAGCAGGTTTGGCACCAATCCGGAAAATATCAGCCAGAGATGAAATGTGATGGATGTCGCCCCCAAAGCGATCCAAATCCACCGCGACATGCTGGTTTTTTGCATTCCCCAACCTCTGACGTTTTAAGCAAGACAGCCCCGGTTATGTGCCGGGGCTGTCGCTATACTGGAATTGATAAACAGTTCTTACATTTGTGCGTCGGTTACAGGAAAACCAACGTCCATATAGTACTTCAGCGCACCGGGGTGAATTTTACCGGTGACATTGGCCAGCATTTCTGGAGATACCGCGTTCCACCATGCGGCATCCGCGCCCATCTTGGATTTGCCTTCCCAATAGGTTTTGGTCAACTGGTAGGCTGTGTCTTCATCCATATCCGTTGTCGTATAGGCAACGACCGGCAGGCCGGTTGTCGTGACATCAGCCACTTGCCCGGTATAGGTCCCTGCGGGGATAACAACTTTCAGGCGCTTGGTCTGGGCGATTTGATCGTCGCTCATCGACAGCAGGGTGATCGGCGTCGTCGCGGCTGCTTCAATTACATTGGGGGCAGGATAAGAACCGGCAGTTACAAAACCATCGATCTGGCCGTTTTTCAGCGCAGGGACGGCATTGGACAGCTCAACATCGGCAAGTTTCACCTTGTCCGTCAGGCCAAACATTTCAAGATATTTGGCGCCTTCTGTTGCGCCAAAGCTGCCTTTGCCGATCAACATCGTCTTGCCTGTCAAACCAGCGAGATCGGTGACACCACTATCGGCATTCATAACGAAATGCATGGTTAAAGAGGGGATTGGGAACAGGGCGCGAATTTCATCAAAACGCGGGTTTTGTTTATCTTTGAACATTGCCTTGCCGCCCTGCGCCAGGCCAACCAGGGCCGGCGGGGTGGTGAAGACATAATTACCAGTCCGACCCGCGACTTCCATTACGTTCTGGACGGAACCTTGGCTTTCTTCGACGGTGACGATAATGCCACCATCGGTGCCGACCTTCATTGCTTCGGCCAATTGCACGGCCATTTGGTAATAGGAGGAGCTGGAACTGGCGGATTTGTATGTCACGCGGGTTTCAGCCTGGGCAGCAGGGGCGGTGGCGAGGAAAGGAAGGACCGCCATCACGCCAATGGCAGCCAGCTTTTTAATCTGTTTCGTCGATAAGGTCATGGGTGTTTCCTGTATCCTATGGGGGAGCCGACGTTGACCGCGCGGCCTTCTGTGTATCACTACCCCACGGCCCGAACCGGATCAAGCGAGAGGGTGCTATTCTGCGCTAACCTTGATGCTGGCTGTTATGGGAACGCAATGAGAGGGATTCGATTAAACGCCCAGATAGCGGTGCATCAATTCTTCGTCTGCCAATAATTCCTGGCTGTTGCCAGTCCAGACGACGCGCCCTTTCTCCACGATGTGGTGACGGTTGCCGATACGGGCTAAATCTTTGACATTCTTATCAATGACCAGGATTGAGAGGCCTTCATTCTTCAATGCTTCCAGGCTGTTCCAAATCTCGTCGCGGATCAGCGGGGCAAGGCCTTCTGTCGCTTCGTCCAGGATCAGCAGGTTTGGATTGGTCATCAAGGCACGGCCAACAGCCAGCATTTGTTGTTCCCCACCGGACAGCAGATTCCCCATGCTGGTGCGGCGCGCGGCTAGGCCTGGAAATAATGTGTAAATCCGTTCCACCGTCCAGGGAGTTTTTTGATTGCCCCAATTCGCGGCGGTGGCGATCAGGTTTTCATGGGCGGTCAGGTTCGGGAAAATCTGGCGGCCTTCGGGAACTAACCCGATGCCGCGACGCGCGACGGCAAAGGAGGACAGGCCGCGAATGGACTCACCCTCAAACTGGATGTCACCCTCGCGGGATGGGATAATCCCCATGATGGAATGGACGGTCGTTGTTTTGCCCATGCCATTGCGGCCCATAAGCGTGGCAACTTCGCCCGCCCGCACTTCCAGTGTCATGCCAAACAAAGCCTGGCTGTCGCCGTAAAAAGTCTTCAATCCAGATACGGTCAGCATGATTAGGCCTCCTCGCCCAAATAGGCGCGTTTTACGGCCTCGTTGTCGCGGATAGCATCTGGCGTGTCGGTGGCGATGATTTCTCCATAAACCAGAACGGAAATCCGGTCGGCCAGGGCAAAGACGGCATCCATGTCATGTTCGACCAACAGCATGGTCTTCTGACCCTTGAAGCGCTGTAGGATTTCGATCATGCGCTGGCTTTCTTCAGACCCCATGCCGGCCATAGGCTCATCCAGCAGCAGCATTTTCGGTTCAGTCGCCAGGGCCATTGCGATTTCCAACTGGCGGTGTTCGCCATGGGAAACTTCGCGAGACAGCGTCATTGCCTTCGCCTCCAACCCGACTTCTTTCAGTCGTTCCATGGCTTGGCGGTTGATTTCCGGTTCGCTGTTCGCATTACGCCAGAAGTGGAAGGAATGACCATCATGGGCTTGCGCCGCCAAAGCGACGTTCTCCAACAAGGTCATATCCTGAAAGACCGTGGTGATCTGGAATGATCGGGCGATTCCCATCTTGGCACGGGCAGGCCCCGATGCCTTGGTTATATCGCGTCCATTGAAGCGGACCTTGCCCGCATCCGGGAATTGCTCACCGCAAAGCTGAGAGATCAGGGTTGTCTTACCAGCGCCATTGGGGCCGATAATGGCATGAACCTCCCCTTCCATCACATCCAGAGAAACATTTTTTGTTGCGATAACGCCGCCGAAGCTTTTGTGCAGCCCGCGGACTTCCAAAAGTATAGTCATCGTTTGCCCAACCGATCCAAGAAGCCAGAAATTCCGCCCCGCACAAACAGAACGACGAACAGCAGAATCAACCCAAAGGGCAGGTGCCAATAGAAACCTGCGCCGTCATGGATCATATCCATCACATTGGGCAGCATTTCCTCCAATACCAGAAAGGACAGAACCCCAAAGACGGGACCGAAGGCTGTCGCGGTTCCGCCCAGAACGACCATGAAGATCAATTCCCCGGACCGGGTCCAACCCATCATGTCAGGGCTGATGAAATTGGTATAGTTCCCCATCAAGGCCCCGGCATAGCCACAGACTGCGCCCGAAATGACATAGGCAACCAGGCGGTAGTTATAGGTTGAATAGCCCAGCGCTTGCATCCGCTTCTCATTGGATTTTGCACCGCGGATCACCCTGCCGAAACGGGAGGCGACAAGGCGATGATAAAGATACATCACCAAGATCAAGGAAACGAAACAGATATAGTAGAAGGTCGTTGGGTTATCGATATCGATCCCACTGAAAAACTCGCTATCATACCAGATCGTCAGCCCATCATCCCCGCCATATTCATCCATCGACAGGAACAGGAAGAACGCCATCTGTGCGAAGGCCATGGTGATCATGATGAAATGGACGCCTTTGGTCCGCAGACTGATTGCCCCGGTGATCAAGGCGAATAGCGCGCTGACGGTAATGGCCAGGAATATATGCAGCCAGCCAGAGCTGTAATCATGATAAATCGGAATACCGACGCAATAGGCACCGATGCCGATGAAGGCTGCGTGTCCTAGGCTGATCATGCCGCCATAGCCCAGAATGAAATTCAGGCTGATCGCAGCGATGGTCAGGATCAGAATCCGGGTCGCGATGCTGAGATAGAAAGCCTGATCGAAAATATCCGACAGGATCGGGGTAACAGCCAGCAGCAGCAGCAAAGCCACGCTGAAAAGCCATTTTGGTGTCAGGAAATTGGAAGTGCGCATGCCCATCCCTTATGCTTGCTTGCGTTTCATCGGACCTTAGGCGGGAAAAGGCCCTGAGGACGCACCGCCAAAATGATTGCCATCAGAATATAGATCAGCATTGCGGATATCGCCGGTGCGGCCGTTTCTGCTGTTTCTGTATTCATGAAAAGTTTCAGGAGTTGATCCAGATAGGACCGTCCCAAAGTGTCGATCATGCCAACGATCAAGGCCCCAACAAAGGCCCCCTTGATCGACCCAATGCCCCCAATGATGATCACAACAAAGGCAACGATGATGATGTCATTTCCCATTCCAATCGAGGCACCGGTGATTGGGGAAATCATCATGCCAGCCACCCCGGCAATAGCGGCCCCAGCCGCGAAAACCAGGCTGAATAATACTTTGATGTCGACCCCCAGCGCCTGAACCATGGTGCGGTTGGATGCGCCAGCACGGATTAACATGCCAAGCCGGGTTTTGCTGACAACATAGTACATGCCAGCAGCGACCAAGAGGCCAACAGAAATGATTGCGATGCGATAGCTGGGCAATTGGATTGTTTCTGAGACGGTGATTTGACCATTCAACCAATCGGGCAGGGGGATCACCATACCTTCTGCGCCCCAGATCAGATGGGTCACGGTATCAAAAATAAGGATGATACCGAAGGTCGCCAGCACGTGATCCAAATGGTCTCTCAGATAAAGGGAGCGTGCGATCAATACTTCAGTGACATAGCCTACCGCCATGGTCAGGGGGATTGCCAGCAACACGCCCAGAACAAAACTGTCCAACAGGACAACCAATGTCCCGCAAATATAGGCACCAACCATATAGAAGGAACCATGGGCCAGATTGATAAAATCCATGATGCCGAAAATCAGCGTCAACCCAGCCGCTAGCAAGAACAGCAATATGCCTAGTTGCAGCCCATTGAGCAGCTGTGTGATCAGTAGTGCGCTATCCATACCCATCCCCGGTTCATCACTTATTGAAAGACTGCTGCTTATGCCGGATCAACCGTGGCAGCATGTTCATTCTCATTTTTATACGCGACGCACTTTCATTTTAAAACGGCGGCGTGATGGCCCATTCCCAAAGCACGCCACGCCGCCATTCGTCTAAATGTATTACATCTTGCAGTCAACGGCGTGCGGATCTTGGTGGTCTGTAAAAATCTTGGAAACGATTTTTGTCGTCCATCGACCTTCTGAATCCGCAACCACTTCCCGCAGATAGAAATCCTGAATTGGGAAATGGTTGTTGCCGAACTTAAACTTGCCACGGGTTGATGCGAAATCTGCCTTTACCAGAGCAGCCCGAACGGCGTCCTTATCGGACAAATCCCCTCCCACAGCGTCTACAGCCGACTTGATCAACATGACAGCATCATAGGCCTGTTGAGCATAGAAGGAGGGATAGGTGCCGTGTTTGGCCAGAAAATCGCTAACAAATTTCTGATTTGCCGCATTATCCATATCCGGCGACCAGTTTTGTGTGCCACGAGATCCCAGGGCGGCGGTCAAGCCAGCCTCCTGCATTTTTGGCAGGGAAATACCATCCAGCGTATAGACGGTGTAAAGTTTCATCGTGTCAGCCAGGCCAGCTTGCATGAACTGAGATACAAAGGCACCGCCTGCCTTGCCAGGATAGAAGGCCCAAAGGGCATCTGCGCCAGAGGCTTTGGCCTTGGACAATTCTGCGGAGAAGTCCAGTTGCGTATCCGCGCCCCATTTGGTCATATCCCGACCTTTGATCTCACCTTTATAGGTCATCTCAACGGCGGCCATCATGTCTTTCCCTGACGCATAGTTGGGCGCCATGATATAGACGGATTTAATGCCTTCCTGGTTCAGTGCCTCGCCCATCGCCATGGGGATCTGATCATTCGCCCAGGAGATAGAGAAGAAGTCTTTGTTGCAGCCTTTGCCAGCCAATTGAGTCGGGCCTGCATTGGCACTGATCAAGAATGTGTCGCTGTCCAGAACAGATTTTACCGATGCAAGCAGCACATGGGACCAGATGAATCCGGTTACGAAATCAACCTTTTCCTGAGTTACCAACTTGTCTGCGGCTTGCTTGCCGGTTTCAGGCTTAAAGCCATCATCTTCCACGAATACGTCGACTTTGCGGCCACCCATTTCGCCACCAATATGTTCAAGGGCGAGGTCAAAGCCGTTTTTCATGTCATTGCCGATAACCGCAGCAGGGGTCGTCAATGTCGTTACGAAACCAATTTTAACGGGCGCGCTGTCCGCTGCGGATGCGGTGCCAAGCCAAGGTGTGGCGGTAAGAAACAGTCCGTAAACCGCTGCTTTTAATGCCTTCTTCATTTCCATTCACTCCTCATTGTGGAGCCTTCAGCATTGAGCAGTTTCCCCGATAAAATCAGATGAATACGTAAATCTTCATGGGTATAACCATAGCTAAGGTTCATCTCAGCCTGGATACCTTTAAGACTTTTTCATCTCAAATGCGTCACAATTCCATGCACTATAATGCATCATTTCTCACGTGCAACTTTGTTGAATGAGATATGATGCATTATTTGTTGTGATCTGTTGAGTTGAAGCTAAACGTTTCACTAAAACTTGTGCAAGCATTAATTTCGTAAAGATTTATTATTTTCGAAAATATCAAAAATTTTATTTCAACACTTCACATAGAAAGAGGGGAGGACAGTTTTTGGTTTTCTGGAACTAGCTTAATGGGGAATACATAACAGGTGATACAAAAGAAAACGGGGCGAGCCATCGCTGACCCGCCCCGTCTTCGCATTCACTCAAATCTTACATTTTGCATTCTGATGCATAGGGATCCTGGTGATCGGTATAGACTGTCGACTTGATTTTTGTGGTCCAACGGCCTTCCGAATCAGCGACCGCTTCCCGCAGATAGAAGTTCTGGATTGGGAAATGGTTGTTACCAAATTTGAAGTTGCCACGGGTGGAAGCAAAATCAGCCTTCTCCAGAGCGGCACGGACAGCATCCTTGTCGGTCAGGTCGCCGCCAACAGCATCCACCGCAGACTTGATCAGCATTACGGCATCATAAGCCTGCTGAGCATAGAATGATGGGTAGGCACCATGTTTGGCCAGGAAGTCAGCAACAAATTTTTTGTTGGTGTCGTTGTCCATGTCCGGTGACCAGTGCTGCGTTGCCAATGAGCCCAGAACACCGGTCAGACCCGCTTCTTTCAGCTTCGGCAGAGAGATCGCATCCACAGTGAACACAGTGTAGAGCTTCATCGAATCTGCAAGCCCGGCCTGGGTATACTGAGAGATGAAAGCGCCACCGGCTTTACCTGGATAGAATACCCAGATTGCTTCTGCGCCAGAGGCCTTGGCTTTTGCTAATTCAGCGGAGAAGTCGAGCTGTGCATCCGCACCCCATTTGGTCAGATCCTTGCCTTTGACTTCACCCTTAAAGGTACGCTCAACGCCGGCGACCATGTCTTTGCCCGCAGCGTAGTTCGGGGCCATGATATAGACGGATTTGATACCATCAGCGTTCAAGGCTTCGCCCATCGCCATTGGGGTCTGGTCATTCTGCCAAGAGACGGAGAAGAAGTTCTTGTCGCATGCTTTGCCAGCCAATTGAGATGGGCCCGCATTCGCGCTGATCAAAAACGTATTGGTATCCAGAACGGATTTGGCAGATGCCAGCAGAACGTTAGACCAGATATAGCCGGTTACGAAGTCGACCTTATCCTGGGTGACCAATTTGTCTGCCGCTTGTTTACCGGTTTCAGGCTTAAAGCCATCGTCTTCATAGAAGACTTCAACCTTGCGTCCGCCCATTTCGCCGCCGATATGTTCAATCGCCAGATCAAAGCCGTTTTTCATGTCGTTACCAATGACTGCGGCTGGTGTTGTCAGTGTGGTAACAAAACCGATTTTCACCGGGTCCATATGTGATGCGCCATAAGCCGGACCGAAGGCCGGTGCCGCTGCCAGAGCAGCCCCAAAGGCTGCTGCAAGTAATGTCTTTTTCATTCCCATTTCTCCCTAGTGTGGATACCCTCAAAACGAGCGGTCACCTTTGCTATCTTTAAACTTCTTCGCGGAGCCAGATCGGCTGCAGAACCTTTGCTAAAGCCATGCCCCTAAGTCAGTCATTTGTATCAGAACTTAGAAGTCGGCTTTGGGTCAAGCGCTAGACTGTCTCTCTTACGGAAACTTTGGCCTATGCCACGCGTCGCTGCACTATAATGCATCATTCCTGACACGCAATGTGGAAAAATGCGTTATGATGCAGCCTGCGCTCACTTTGGGCCGTTCCAACAGACAGCGCCGCGTGTGATATCCCTATCCTGCGCGGCGCTGTTGATCGGAAATAAAGGGCTGCTGATGAGGTGTCTCTTTAAACGATTTTCACCCGGAGGGTGCCCACATTTTCTGCAGATCCTTCCATAACGTCACCCACCACAACAGGTCCAACCCCGGCCGGTGTCCCAGTGAGAATCAAGTCGCCTGGATACAACGTATGAAACCGCGACAGGTCTTCAATTGTTTCACTGACAGACCAGATCATTTCATCCATAGGGGCGTCCTGGCGAATTGTCCCATTCACGGATAGGGCAATGCGCCCATCGACAATTTCACCGGTTTTCGCGATCGGAACAATTTCCCCCATCGGCGCGGAATATTGGAAGCTTTTGCCATTGTCCCAAGGACGTCCCTTGTCTTTGGCTTGGCTTTGCAGGTCACGACGGGTCATGTCCAGGCCGATAGCATAGCCGAAAATATGAGAGGCGGCATCTGCTTTGGAGATATTTGCGCCTTCCTTGCCAATTGCGACCACCAACTCGATTTCGTGATGATAATTGGATGTTTCAGGCGGATAGGGGATCTCTACCGTTGCGCCCGGTGCGCAATAAACAATGGCATCCCGGACCTTGGTGAAGAAGAAGGGTGGGTCCCGATCTGTGACACCCATTTCCTCTCGGTGCGCCCAATAATTCCGACCAACACAATAGATATTGCGAACCGGAAACTGGGCGTCGCTTCCTTGGACAGGCACCGCAGTTACAGGCGGGGCGGGAAATGTGTAGGTCATTCAAGAACTCCTGACTGAATAGAGATAATCGTGTTGATACTATCTAGCGATCCGTTCTTCACGCCAGATATTGAGGTTTTGCTGCATGCCCTTATCGGAGAAGGCAAACAATGTCAGTTCTTCCGCCGGGGTATAGGTGACGGTATGCCAGCTTGGGATAACAAAGGTGTCCCGCGGTTTCAGATCGTATTTGGTTTCGCCGATCTGAACAGATCCGGTCCCTTCGACTACTGTTACCACCGTCGCGTCCGTCGCGCGGTAAGGCTCAGTCTTGAAGCCCTTGGGCAGCAGTTGGACGAAACCTGAAATGGTCGGCATCATCGGGCCTCCGGTTGCCGGATTGATGAATTCCAGCTTCAACCCCTGGTGCGGGTCCCATTCCGTCGCGTCCTTCATATCCTCCAATGCTTGACGGTATTCGGCATAGGGGTAATGGAAAACAGGGCTGGACTTCGGGGCATCAAAGCCGACGGGCAGCATATTGCGGCCAAATTGCGCGCGGCTGAAGCCAGGTGGCCGACGGTCCAACTGATACTCATCATTGCCCTGCTGGGCAAAGCCGGAATCGAAGAAACGCAGGGTCGGGATATCCAGTCCATCCAGCCATACCATAGGGCCGTTGCTGTGGTTGCCATGATCATGCCATTGCCAGCTGGGAGTCAGGATCAGGTCGAATTCTTTCATCACGGCGCGTTCGCCATCAACGGCGGTATAGGCACCATCGCCTTCAACGATGAACCGCAACGCCGATTGAGTGTGCCGGTGACAGGGCGCGATCTCGCCCGGCAGAATCAGTTGCAGTCCGGCATACAGGGTTCCCGTCGCGGAACTTTCGCCGGGGCAGCCGGGATTTTCCAGAATCAACACCCGGCGCTCGGCTTCTTTTGCCGTGATCAGCTCGCCACTGCTCATCAGATAGGGGCGAACATCTTTGTAGCGCCACCGCACTGGAACCACCCGTGTTGACGGTGCCTTTGGCACCAGTGCATGCAGCACTTCCCACAAGGGGGTCATGTTTAGGGGGCGAATTTCATCGTAAAACGCCTGCCGGTCGGCAGAGATGGGTTTGCTGTCGGACATACCAGACTCCTGTTCTCAGAGGCGGCAATGGTTTCCGATCCGACCAGAAACAGCAAGACCTTCGATTGGGAACAGCTGTTTCGTTATTTCGGATTAGCGCATTGCGTCAGACAGTCGACCGCCACCCCGGCGTTGATCCGGGGGGCGGTCGTCCATCAGTATTTTAGACCAAGCCGTCCTTGATCATACGTTCGGCGATCTGGACGGTGTTCAAGGCAGCACCCTTACGCAGGTTATCGGAGACGACCCACATGGAGATCGTGTTGTCCTGTGTCGCATCATCGCGAATGCGGGAGATGTAGACAGCATCTTCACCGGCACATTCAACGGGGGTGACATAGCCTTCATCGGCGCGATGGTCGACGACGATGCAGCCTTCTGCCTTGGACAGGGCCTTGCGGACTTCTTCGACACTGACGTCCTTTTCCAATTCCATATTCACGGCTTCGGCATGGCCGATGAAGACTGGAACCCGCACACAGGTGGCATGAAGTTTGATCTTCGGGTCGAGGATTTTCTTGGTCTCGACCATCATCTTCCATTCTTCTTTCGTGGCCCCGTCATCCATGAAGACATCGATATGTGGGATCACATTGAAGGCGATCTGCTTGGTGAATTTATTACGGTCCATGGGATCGTTCACAAAGACACCGCGGGTCTGGTTGAACAATTCGTCCATCCCGGCCTTGACAGCACCGGAAACCGATTGATAGGTCGAAACAACGACTCGCTTGATGCCAGCCAATTCATGGATGGGCTTTAGGGCGACGACCAACTGTATCGTGGAGCAATTTGGATTGGCGATAATGTTTTTCTTGCCGAAATCCTTCAATGCCTCTGGATTGACTTCTGGCACGACCAACGGAACATCCGGATCCATTCGGAATTGAGAGGTGTTGTCGATCACAACAGCCCCGGCCCTGGCTGCCTTAGGCGAATATTCCGCACTGACCTTTGCGCCCGGGGAGGAGAGCACGAAATCAGTGCCCTTGAAGTCAAAATGTTTCAGTGCCTGGACTTTTAGCGTTTGTGTTTCGCCATAAGAAACTTGCTTGCCAACTGACGCCTCGGAGGCCAGGGCAATGACGTCATCCACAGGAAACCCGCGTTCCGCCATGATCTTTAGAATTTCCTGGCCAACATTTCCCGTTGCGCCAACGACGGCTACTTTATAACCCATTTCTATGTTCCTTCTTTTTACGTCCGTCTTTTGGTTTGATGTGGGGCAGAGCGTTCCGGCCTAGATACGCTTCGGGCCGGGGAGAACCCGGCCCGATGAAGCAGTCTTGCTATAGTCGGATGCGCGGGGTCTCGTTAGACTCCGGTGGTGGTTTTTCCAGTTTTGGCTTTACCAGCCATGATCGTCGTCGCAGAAGTCGCGCGCATCGGATACCCCAATGATGTATCAGTCTGGTCAGCGAACCGACCAAATTCGGCGCAACACTAGCCATGCCCTTATGATCCCGCAAGGGATATTTCGATATCTCGCCGATCTGGTTACATAGATATTAAATTTGACCGGTCCCTTACCCCAGCCGCACAAAGCTTCTATGCTGGGCAGTTGATCCTCTTCCCGTTGGAAGGCGAAATGGCTATTTTGCCAGATTATCCAAGATGTCGTTGGAGGTGATGATCCCTATCGGTTCTCCGTCTTGCATAACACGGATCGGAATCTCTGTGCTGCGGCTGATCTTGATGACTTCGTTGACCGTCAAATCATAGGGAACCTCAGGCGCATCGGCGGGGGCGGTGCCTTGAACCATGACATCTTGAGCGCACAGAACCCCCAGGGGATTCATATGCGCGACGAAATCAGCAACATAATCATTGGCTGGGGCGCGGATGATTTCTTGCGGGGTGCCGCATTGAACGATCCGCCCACCTTCCATGATTGCGATTCGCCCTCCCAGTTTGAAAGCCTCGTCCAGATCATGGCTGACGAAGATGATGGTGCGTTTCAATCTGGCTTGCAGATCCAGTAATTCGTCCTGCAAACGGGTCCGGATCAGTGGATCAAGGGCGGAGAATGGTTCGTCCATCAATAGGATAGGCGCATCGGTGGCGAAGGCACGGGCCAGACCGACACGTTGTTGCATCCCGCCGGACAATTCGCCGACCTTGCGGTCCGCCCAATCAGTCAGGCCAACCAGATCCAGTTGCTTGCGGGCCTGGGCTTCTCGCTTTTCACGATCCATGCCGGCCAGTTCCAGTCCCAGGGCCACATTGTCAACGACATTACGCCAGGGCAGCAGCGCGAATTGTTGAAATACCATGGCAATATGGGCCAGCCGCATTTGGCGCAGGGTCGCAGGATCGGCAGTGGTGATATTAACCATGCCGTCCCCGCCGTCGATGGAGACGGAGCCTCTGACAACAGGGTTCAGGCCATTGACTGCCCGCAACAGGGTGGATTTGCCCGATCCCGACAGGCCCATCAGGACCAGAATCTCACCCTTTTCAACTTTTAGGCTGCAATTATGAACGCCCAGGACCTGTCCGGTTTTCGCCTGAATTTCGGCGCGCGACTGTCCTTCATCCATAGCGGGCAGGGCGGCGGCGGGTTGTTTCCCAAAGACGATGGAAACATTATCGAAAACAACGGCATCGCTCATTTGTCGCGCCTTTCTATGCGAAGAATCCGGTCCAGCATGATCGCGACGACTACGATGATAAAGCCGCTTTCAAATCCCAGAGACGTATTCACGGAATTCAGCGCCCGGACAACCGGTACGCCCAGACCGTCGGCCCCGACCAGGGCGGCGATCACGACCATAGACAGCGACAGCATGATGGTCTGGTTCAGGCCCGCCATGATTTGTGGCATAGCATAGGGCAGTTCTACCTTCCACAGCGTTTGGGAAGGGGTGGCCCCAAAGGCGCGGGCCGCTTCTAACAAGGGTGTTGGTGTTGTTGAAACACCCAAATGGGTAAGTCGGATGGGCGCTGGAACGACGAAAATCACAGTTGCGATGAGGCCGGGCACCATCCCAATTCCAAAAAAGACAATGGCGGGAATGAGATAAACGAAGGTGGGTAATGTCTGCATCAAATCCAGCACGGGGCGCATGGCTTGATAGAGCCGCGGGCGGTGCGCGCTGGCGATGCCGATTGGCACGCCAATGGCCATACAGACGACGCAGGCAGACAGAACCAATGTCAGGCTTTCAGTGGTTTCTTCCCAATAGCCCTGGTTCAGAATGAACAGGAATCCCAAAAAGACAAATAACGTGATTTTCCAACTGCGATGCGCGAGCCATGTCAACGTAACCACGATCCCAACAATAACCAGGGGCGGGGGTGTCTGCATAACCCACAGCAAACTTTCAATCAGCGTTTCCATGGCAATGGACAGTCCATCAAAGAACCAGCCGCCATGGGTCTGCAGCCAATCAAAGACAATTTTGGCCGTATGGCCAACAGGGATTTTTGTTTCGCTAATCCATTCCATGGAGGGCCATTCCTTCGATCAGTGTCGCGGAAAGGGGAAGTGAAAACCCCTCCCACTGGATGGTGGGAGGGGCTTGTACTTTTTACAGGCCTAGGCTGGATTTCACAGCCGCCATCGCATCGCCACCGTCTTTGGTGGTAACACCGGCAAGCCAGGCATCCAGAACGCCAGGATTGGCTTTCAACCAGGCAGCAGCGGCCTCGTCCGGGTCTTTACCGTCATTCAGGATCGCCGCCATGATTTCATTTTCCATGGCCAAAGAGAATTTCAGGTTGTTCAGGAAGGCGCCGACATTCGGGCATTCCTGGATATAGCCTTTACGGACATTGGTGTAGACTGTCGCGCCACCCAGATTGGGGCCGAAATAGTCATCGCCACCGGTCAGATAGGTCATGTCGTAATTGGCATTCATCGGATGGGGTTCCCAGCCCAAGAACACGATCGGCTCGTTACGTTTGGACAAACGATCAACCTGGGCCAACATACCTTGTTCTGAGCTTTCTTTGATTTCAAAGTCTTTCAGGCCGAAAGCATCCTTTTCAATCATGTCCATGATCAGGCGGTTGCCGTCATTGCCGGGTTCGATCCCATAGATCGTGCCGCCCAGTGCATCCTTGTGCTTGGCGATGTCGGCGAAGTCTTTGATCCCTAGATCGGCCCCAGCTTTGTTCACAGCCAGCGTATATTTGGCCCCTTCCAGGTTCTCACGAGGCGTTTCAATGCTGCCTTCGTCGCGATAAGGGGCGATATCTGCTTCCATGGTGGGCATCCAATTGCCCAGGAACACATCAATATCGCCAGCCTTCATCGAGGCATAGGTAACGGGAATGGACAGCAGTTTCACATCGACATCATATCCCAGTGCTTTTAGCACGGTCTTGGACGCAGCGGTTGTTGACGTAATGTCGGTCCAGCCAACATCCGAGAACCGCACTTCGTCGCATTGAGCAAAGGCAATATTGGAGCTTACAGCAAGCGCCGCGATTGCGGTCATGGAGGTTTTCAAAAATTTCATATTTGGTCTCTCCTGTTTTGATGCCGCCGGGTTTAAAGTCCCGAGATCAGCATTCTTCAAATTTGAAGCAACAGGGTTCAACGTTAGACCAAAAACCGCAACTTATTTCTCAAATAGCCTGTTTTTTAGAATCGGATCACCCTCTTGGATGTGCCAAGGAAACGGACTGACAGGCGGCCTTTAAGGACGCCAAGAAGGGGGCTGCCGGGTCAATCAAATCGGGACCGGTTGAGATCAATGTCACGACAGCTTCGGCTTCATTCTGCCAATTGGTAACAGGTACGGCGAGGGCAAATAGGCCGGGGATGAAATCCCCTCCAGCCACCGCATATCCTTGGCTTTGAATCTTGCGTTTCAGGACCTGCGCGGTGGCATATTTGCCCTTGGGCAGAAGTGGCTTTGTCAAGGCATCGGCACTATAGGCCAGAAAGACCTGCCCGGTTGCTGATGTCATTAATGGCAAAACTGTACCCAAGCCTAATGTCGTGATGACGTGATCGCGTCCCCGCTCCCACCGGACAATGGTTGAGCCACTGGCCCCTAGGACGGACAGCATCGCTGTGGTCCCCAGCTTAGACACAAGATCCGGCAAAATGGCAGCGGTCTCATTCACAAAGTCATTTCTTGCCAGCGCTGAAATCCCCAAGGCAGCGGCGAAGGGGCCAAGGTCATAGCGCCCGGAACGCTCCCGCTGGCGCAGCATGCCTTGTGTGACCAGACTGGAAAGATAGCGGTGCAACTTGCTGGTCGCCATGCCAGTACGGGTGCCCACCTCCTTTAGGGTCAGGGGTTCAGAAGCCTCCGCAAAGACCCGCAGAACGGCCATTGCGATATCTACCGATCCAATTCCACGGCGTTCTTCAGAGTCCATAACCATGCTCACTCCCGATTCAATTATTGTCTATAGGTAAATATACTGTACCATAGTGAATAATAAAAATCATTAGATTGGGATAAAGGAGAGGCCGAATGCGAGTCGCCGTCATTGGGGGTGGTCCTGCAGGACTTTACGTCGGATATCTGCTGCGCCGTGCGTTTTCTGAGGCACAGATCGACATCATTGAACAAAATCCTGAAAATGTGACCTGGGGTTTTGGTGTGGTGTTTTCGGATACGGCGTTGGATTTCCTGAAAAATGATGACCCCGATACCCATGCGGCAATTGTTCCCCATATGGAAATGTGGCGAGATTTGACACTGGATCATGCGGGCGAGCGCATTGCCATTGATGGCGTTGGCTTTGCCTCGATCGGTCGGCTGAAACTGTTGCAATTGCTGACGGAACGGGCACGCTCCGTTGGGCTGTCACCGCAATTTGGTACATCCTTAACGGATGTAAGTGCCTATCAGGACTACGATCTGATTATCGGCGCAGATGGGTTGAATTCCATTGTTCGGCAGGCAGGCTCTTTTGGCACCACACTGGAGCCATTGTCGAATAAGTTTGTTTGGTTCGGTGCCAAACGTCCCTTCGATACATTGACCCAAAGCTTTCGCGAAACCCCGTTGGGGCGGTTTAATGCCCATCATTACCGATATGCACCGGATATGAGCACGTTTATCGTCGAAACAGATCAGCAGACCTGGGCCGCCGCAGGCTTTGCCGAGATGTCGGAAGAAGAAAGCCGTATTACGTGTGAACGGTTATTTGCCGATGTCTTAGAGGGGGCACCGCTGGTGGCGAATAAATCTCTGTGGCGAAATTTCCCTAAGCTGTGGAATGAAACGTGGTATGACGGCAATAAGGTGCTGTTGGGGGATTCCCTGCACACCGCGCATTTCTCCATCGGGTCAGGAACACGTTTGGCAATGGAAGATGGGATCGCCCTGGTCCGTGCCTTGTCCGATGCCAAGGGGGATGTTGCCACGGCACTGCCTGCCTATCAGGCAGCCCGGAAGCCAATTGTTGAGAAAATTGTCGTGGCTGCGAACCGCAGTGCCCATTGGTATGAAGATTTCGCCAAGCATATGGATATGGCCCCATGGGATATGGCGGACAGTTATATCCGTCGGGCAGGGCGTATTGATGATGATCGCCTGCGCAAGCTGGCCCCGAAATTCATGGCCGGCCTGGACGCGCATCGCGCGGCGTAAGGCACCACAGCCAAAAATCGAATTTGAGGAGATATCCCGATGACCACCGTTATCGATCCGGTTCCCAATGATACACCGGGCGCGCAGGAAATTCAGTTCTCAGTGCCTCATCATTATAATGCGGCCTCCATCCTGTTTGATAATCTGACCGCCGGACGGGGCGACAAGGTCGCCGTTGTGACGGAGAAGGACAGTCTATCCTACGCACAGATTTGCGAACAATCCTGCCGCATTGGGAATGGATTGCTAGGTCTGGGGCTGGCGCGTGGTGATCGGGTTCTTTTGGTGCTGAATGACAGCCCTGATTATGTTGCTGCGATCTTTGGCGCGCTGCGGGCTGGCTTGGTTCCGCTGCTGATCAATACGCTGTCCCCCGCAGATCAGATTGCTTTCTTTCTGGAAGATTCCGCTGCATCGGTTGCTTTGACCCATGGTGAGCATCAGGGCCTGTTTGCGGAATCACAGCCCAAGCACTTGATTTCCTTGGACTCTGAGGATGGAAAGGCCTGGATCGCCAATCAGTCCTCTGACCTAGCACAAGCAGATACGACGCGCGACGACATGGCGTTTTGGATGTATTCCTCTGGCTCCACCGGCAAGCCAAAGGGCGTGGTCCATTTGCATCATGACATGGCTTATACGGTAGAAAGTTATGCTAAGCGGGTTTTGGACATTCAAGAAACGGATATCTGCTTTTCTGTTCCAAAGATTTTCTTCGCTTATGGCTTTGGCAATTCCATCACGTTCCCCTTCGCGGTGGGGGCAACCACGGCTTTATTGCCGGGACGTCCAACGCCAGAGCGGATGTTTGCGTTGATTGCGAAATGCCGACCGACATTATTTTTTGCCTTGCCGACGGTCTACACGGCGCTGATTAAACATCCCGCAGCGGCAACGGCGAACCTGTCCAGTGTGCGCCTGTGCATCTCAGCGGCAGAAGTTCTGTCTGGCGATGTATTCACGGCCTGGAAGAACCGCTTTGGTCACGAGATCATGGAGGGATTGGGGTCAACCGAAGTGCTGCATATTTACCTGTCCAACACATTGGATCAGAAGAAACTGGGATCAGCGGGCAAACGGGTACCGGGCTATGAGTTGAAGTTGACTGATCGGGACGGCCAGCCCGTCGAACCTGGTGAGGAGGGCATTCTTTGGATCCGGGGTGATTCTGATGCGCCCTGTTATTGGAACCGCCCGGACAAGACCGCAGAGACGATGCGTGGGGATTGGATCTGGACAGGGGATCGTTTCACGCTTGATGGGGATGGCTTCTATTTCTTCCGCGGTCGTGCCGATGACTTAATCAAGGTCAGTGGCCAATGGGTTTATCCGCTGGAGGTCGAACTGTGCCTGAATGAGCATCCAAAGGTGACGGAATGTGCCGTGATGGGGCTGACAATGGCCGATGGGCGCACGACCCTGGTAGCCGCCGTTGCCCCCAGTCAGGGCGTCGCTGGAGACGAAACTTTGTCGTCTGAATTGAAGGATTATGTGAAGACGACATTGCTGCCATATAAATATCCGCGCCGTTTCCTGTTTCTGGATACTTTGCCAAAGACTGGCACTGACAAGCTGGACAGGCAGGCCTGTAAACGCCTGTTAAGTGACGATTCCGCATAACTGTTGCGAGAAGGCGTTCATTGCAATCTGTCTAGGGCTATGGTCAAACCATTGCCGTCGTAACCCTGATGCAATGAATTGAGCTTGTTTCGTGCGTGATCAAACCAGTGATGCATTAGAGAACTCCGCAGCCCAGCTTCAGCGCCGGAGCGCGGAAGCATATTTGCTGCTGACCTTCACCATGCTGTGTTGGGGCGCGAATGCTATTATGGGACAGCTTGCGGTGGGGGAGGTATCCCCAATGCTGGTCGTCCTGGGGCGATGGGCCGGGGTGATGATCCTGTGCGGCGTTTTTATGCGCCGCCATTTGCGGCGGGATTGGCCGATACTGCGTAAGAACCTTGTATTCCTGTCAATTGCAGGGGCCTTGGGGTTTACCTCTTATAACGCGCTGTTCTATTTGGCGGCGCATTCCACCAGTGGGTTGAATATCGGGATTTTGCAGGGGGCGATGCCGGTATTTGTCGCTATGGGCGCTTTCCTGGTCTATCGCACGCGTATTACCTATCTTCAGTTTCTGGGGGTCGTTCTGACACTTGCTGGTGTCATCATTATTGCCAGCGAGGGCAGCCTTGGACGGTTGCTGCACTTACAGTTTAAGCTGGGCGATCTCTTAATGATTTGTGCCAGTTTCCTGTATGCGGGGTACACAATTGCCCTGCGCAAGCGACCAGCAGTGTCCCCGCTTAGCCTGTTTGCGGTGATGGCTGCGAGTGCCTTTGTTGTGTCAATTCCCCTGGCTGGCATTGAATATGGGTTTGGGGCGTCGCAATGGCCATCGCCCTTTGGCTGGATGGTCATCGCCTTAATAACGATTTTTCCGTCCTTTTTAGCGCAGCTGTTTTTCATCTATGGGGTGGACCGGGTTGGACCCAGCCGGGCTGGAGTCTTTATGAACCTGGTCCCGATCTTTGCAGCAGGCATGGCTGTGCTGGTGCTGAAGGAGGCCTTTGAAATTTACCATGCCATCGCCTTGACCCTGGTTCTAATAGGTATTTACCTGTCAGAGAAATTTAAGGCAGCGGGCTGATTAATACAGATGCTGACCGCCGGTGACGAATATTTCTGTTCCCGTGACATAGCTGAAATCTGAATTACTGAGCTGGAAGACGCAGGCTGCGACTTCTTGAGCCTTACCCATTCGCTGCATTGGGATGCGCGCGATCAGGGGTTCATATTCCTCCCCGATCATTTCAGTCTCAATCTCGCCGGGGGCAACGGCGTTCACGCGCACGCCCAACTGTGCAAATTCCACACACAACTCCCGCGTCAGGGCTGACAAGGCAGCTTTTGAGGTGGAATAAGCGGATCCGGCGAATGGATGAATTGCATGTCCTGCAATAGAGGTAATATTCACAATCGCCGCGCCATTACCCTGGCGAGATCCCCGACCTAAGGCGCGGGCAAAGCCGCGACACAGGGTCAAGGGTGTGAAGAAATTCAATTCAAAAACCTCACGCCATCTGTCCAGATCCCCATTCAAGCAGCCCAGGCGTTCCTTAAACGCGGCCTTTGGCGATACGGCGGCATTGTTGACCAGCGCATGGACCGGCTCGTCCCCTAGAATTTCATTGGCCTTCTTCACAAAGGCTTCGACATCGCCCTTATCGCTGAGGTCGGTTGGGATATGATGCGTCCAGTTGGGATCAGCACGGCAATGATCTGGGATGCCTTCTCGCGAACACGTGATGATCCGCCACCCTTCATCGGAGAAGCGCTGCACCGTGGCGTGCCCAATCCCCCGGCTGGCACCGGTCAGAATGACGGTTTTGCGCTCTTTGGTATCGCTCATGGCTTCTTGGTCCCACTCTCAGTTTCTGGGGGATGGTCGGGCAACGACAAAACGGGATCCTGGTGCACAAAGACCTCAGCCCCAGGAAAGGCGAGCATGACTTCCTTCTCCACAGCATCGGCCGTCGTATGCGCCCGATTTAGGGATAGATGGGCATTAAAATCCAAATGCATCTGAATAAAGGTATCCGGGCCGGACTTCCGGCTGCGCAGGTCATGAACGCCCAGAACATCGGGGTAGGACAAGGCGATGGCACGAATGCGTTCCCGATCTGCTTCGGGCAATTCATGATCCATCAACATCTGGAACGACTCGCTTCCAACCTGCCATGCGCCATAGGCGATGAATGCTGCAATCGCGATGCCAAACAGGGGGTCAACCAGCGGCACATCAAAACTGCCAGAGATCACCAAGGCTGCGATCACCCCAAGATTGGCATAGAGATCAGCCTTGTAATGCGCGGAATCCGCTGTGACAGCGACGGAACTGGAGCGCGCAATTACGAAGCGTTGGAAGGTCACTAAAGCCAATGTAGCGAAGATGGAGAAAACCATCACCGCGATGCCAATATTGGTCGCCTGGATTGGTTGTGGTGTCAGCAATCGATCAATTGCTTCGACCAGAAGCAAGAGGGCTGAACCCGCAATAAAGCCTGATTGTGCCAAGGCGGCCAAAGGTTCCGCCTTCCCATGGCCAAAGCGATGTTCGCTGTCTGCGGGCACCATGGCATGACGCACCGCCAACAGGGTGATCAGCGATGCGACTAAGTCCAGCATGGAATCGATCAGGCTGGACAGCATTGCAACCGAGTCTGTTAGAACCCAGGCGCCCAGTTTGGTTGCGATTAAGATCCCAGCTGTTGTTGCAGACGCATAGGTTGCGTAACGCAACAGCTTTTGCTGTTTCGAATGGCCTCTGCCGAGGTTTTTGACGGGGTCTGTTACTGCCGGGTCGCTCATCGCCTGAGAATTCTAGGGGAACAACCGCGTGATCGTCCAGGATTCATCTGGCGTCTCGCGGGTGAATGTGTGGCGATCATGTAGGCGAAATGCTCCGTCCTTCCAAAATTCGATATAGCGCGGGCTGACACGGAATCCAGACCAATGGGCCGGGCGCGGCACCGTTCCAAGACCGTACTTGGTGGCATATTTCGCGACTCGCTTTTCCAATTCGAACCGACCATCGCAAGGGCGCGATTGATCGCTGGCCCAAGCACCAATCTGGCTTTGTTTTGCGCGGGAGGCGAAATATTCGTCTGCTTCGGCATCTGTGACCGGGGTCACGGGACCTTCGATCCGGATTTGTCGGCGCAGGCTTTTCCAATGGAACAACAGGGCGGCATTTTGGTTTTCCGCCAATTGACGACCTTTCTTGCTTTCCAGATTGGTATAGAAAACGAATCCGTCGTGATCATACCCTTTCAGCAGTACCATGCGCAGCGAGGGACGCCCTTGGGCATCCGCAGTTGCCAAAGCCATGCCGTTTGGATCATTGGGTTCTGAGGATTCTGCCTCTGCCATCCAGTCCGCAAAAAGTTTGAATGGGTCGGTCTCTTTAAAATCGGTCATGTGATCGCCATAATTATGATGTGTAGTTTCTATATAGAGGGCAGGATGCACAGTCTCAACGGGCGTGAAAAGGTTTCCGGATGCTGCGACGGAATTTTAGACGCTGTACGTCTTCAATATGTTGCTGCTACGGGCCGACCTCATTAGGTTGGACGTCATATAACTAGGAGGTTTTTTATTATGGTATCCACTTTGCGACTGCTTCCCAAACGGATGGCTGGTCAGGCTGTGGCATTGGCTCTTGTAAGCGCGATCGGCCTCAGTGCCTGTTCTGGCGCGGGTCAGAAAGAAACGATTGGCGGTGCCGGTGGTGCTGTCTTGGGCGGCGTGTTGGGGTCTCAAGTTGGTAAAGGTAAGGGACAACTTGTCGCGGTTGGTCTTGGTGCCGTGCTGGGTGCTTTGGCAGGGTCTTCGGTTGGTCGGTCCTTGGACGAAGTCGATAAGATGAAGATCAACAACACGACCCAGCGCGCGCTGGAAACCCAACCGGATCAGCAGGCGTCGACATGGACGAATCCCAATACCGGAAACTCAGGTGCGGTGACGCCTCAGAAGACCTATCAGAACAATGATGGTCAGTATTGCCGTGAATTCACGCAAACCGTGGATATCGGGGGTGAGTCTCAGCAAGCTTATGGTACGGCCTGTCGTCAGCCAGACGGAACTTGGAAAATAGTCAGTTAAATCCTATATCCTGTCTGCTTTAGGAACGTTTCTTGCTTGCCTTCGCACGCAGGACCGCAATGGTGTGCCTGAGCGTGAGTTGCATGTATAGGAGTGGGTAAACAATGGCAGTCGGGACAGGTATGAAAGATCCCTATGAAGTACTTGGCGTAAAGCGTAACGCGAGCGCTGAAGAGATAAAACAGGCGTATCGCAAGTTAGCGAAGGAGTTTCATCCGGATCTAAATCCGAATGACCCAATCGTTGAGCAGCGCTTTAAGGAAGTTTCCAACGCCCATAGTATTTTGGGCGATAAGGAAAAGCGTGCCAAATTCGACCGGGGCGAGATCGGTGCTGATGGTGCTGCCCGAGGTGGTTTTGGTGGCGGTGCTGGTCCTGGCGGACGAGGGGCTGGCGGCTTTGCCGGCGGTTTTGGCGGTGCGGCAGCAGAAGACATTTTTGCCGATCTGTTCGGGCGCAATCGCGGGCGCACGCGCACCATGGAAATGAAGGGCAAGGATGTCAGCTATTCGCTACGTGTTTCCTTCATGGAAGCCGCGAAGGGCATGACACGGCGGATCAACCTCTATGATGGGAAAAGCCTGGATGTCCGCATTCCGCCTGGCACAGAAGATGGCCAGACTCTGCGCCTTAAGCAGCAGGGCATGCCCGGTATGGGCGGTGGCGCTGCGGGCGATGCCTTTATCGAAGTTCAGGTAGATACGCATCCGTTCTTTGAGCGGGACGGCAATGATATCTTCTTGGATGTCCCAATTACCCTGGCTGAAGCAGTGCTGGGCGGCAAAATCACGGTGCCAACTGTCCATGGCAATGTATCTGTCACGGTACCTGCAGGGTCCAATAGCGGCACCAGCTTGCGCCTGCGGGGCAAGGGCATTCAGCCCAGCAGTGGCGTCGCGGGTGATCAATTTGCCAAGCTGATCGTGGTGCTACCCGATAAACCGGATAAGGCCTTGGTTGATTTCGTCAAGGAATGGTCGAAAGACTATGACTATGACGTGCGCAAACGCGTTGGCCTGGACAGGCCGTGATTCCTCAGCCGCTTTGAGACAATGCCCCCAGGCCGATTAATGCAAGGACCTTGGTGTTGAAACTGGCTTTTGATTCGCCAGGGGGGCCGTCCTCTTCTTCGGGCAGTTGCTCACTGTCAGTGGATTGTGGTGTCAGCAAGCTGCGCAGATCCGTGCGCATCAGCTCATCACGGGCTTTGCTATAATCCTTCAGGATTGTGCTCAGTCGCTGCCCCCAATTTGTGTTCAATTGGCCCCGCGGCATTCTGCCGGACAGGTCTATCCCCAAATCTTCGTGCAAAGTTGCTAGGTCGACTAAGGCGAGATCGCGCGACAGAACCCATTTATGACCATCCACACGGGCAATGTAGTTCAGCTTCTTGAGTTGCCGCGTCGCCCAGCCCTGCGCTTGGGGGCCGACTTTGGCGGCACGGGCCAGTCGACGCTCCGACAGGGGGCTGCCATCGGCAGAGGCCCTTTGCAGGGCGCTCAGAACAGACAAGGCGGCTGCCAAACGATGCAGCGGCGTTAGGCCCTCACGGCGCGGATTGCGTTGACCGTGGCGCCATTCCGGTAATCCGGCAGTCACTTCTGCCCCGAACAGGACCACCATCCAACTGAGATAGACCCAGATCAGAAAGATCGGGATCGTCGCCATGGCACCATAGATCGTCTCATAGGTTGGGAAGGCAGTGATATAGATGCCAAACCCGCGCTTGAGCAGGTCCAGCATGACCCCTGCGATTAATCCACCGATCAAGGCGTCCCGGCGGCGCACGGGATAATTTGGCATCACCAGATACAAAACGGACAATCCCGCAGTTTGCAGCAGGAAGGGGATAACCATGGCCAAATTCGCCAAATTGCCCGTGATCGATTCGACATTACTGGCCCGAGCAATGGCAAACAGATAGCCAGAAAGAGAAATGGAGGCACCAAATAACATTGGGGCCAGGGTCAGGACCGCCCAGAATACCATTAGGCGAGATACGACACCGCGCGTCTGTTTTGTCTGCCAGATCATGTTCATCGTGTTTGAAATCGTCATCAACAGCATGACGGCGCTGAGCGCCAGAAACACGATCCCGACGGCGGTTAGTCGCCCTGTCTGGGCGGTGAACTTTTCCAGATAGCCTTGTACTTCGTCGCCGACGGAGGGGATGAAATTGCTGAATAGATAGCTCTGTACTTCGGTTTTCAGCGAATCGTATGCAGGAAAGGCGGAAAAAATTGCAAAGCTGACGGCAAGCAGCGGTACCATAGCCAGCAGAGAGGTGAAGGTCAGGGCGGCTGCGCGCTGTTGACAGCCATCTATGTTGAACCGCATGGCCGCATAGTAGAAAAACAGGAAAATGTCCTTTAACACCTTGGTTGTATTGGCTTTTGGTGGTGCTTTCTTCTCTGGCATTTTGCTACTGCTTTCCGTTATATCATTCATACCGCTTTCCCATCTGGTTCTAAGTTAGTATAGCGGGTCTACGCGAAGTTTCGATAGGGGCTTCGCTTTGACGGATTGAGTCCTCGCGTTTAGAGTACGGCTCATTCTAATGGACGACGATATTTTTCTGGAGATTATAGGGCATGAGCCAGGTTGAATCCCTCATGGCGGGTAAAAAGGGCGTCATCTTAGGTGTCGCGAACGACAAATCCATTGCATGGGGCATCGCGAAGGCTTGTGCTGCGGCGGGGGCGGAACTTGCCTTCACGTATCAGGGCGAGGCGCTGGAAAAGCGGGTGCGACCCTTGGCTGACAGTTTGGGGTCCAAGATCGTTCTTCCCTGTGATGTCACCAATGAAGACAGCATGGATGCAGTCTTTGAAACGTTGAAGTCCGAATTTGGTGAGCTGGATTTCATGGTTCATGGCATTGCCTTTTCCGATAAGGATGAGTTGAAGGGCCATTACCTGCAGACCAGCCGCGCCAATTTCCTGCGCACCATGGATATTTCCTGTTACTCGTTGACCGCCCTGGCGCAGCGTGCGGCGCCTTTGATGACCAAGGGTGGATCAATTCTGACTCTGACCTATTATGGCGCAGAGCGGGTTATGCCGCATTACAATGTGATGGGGGTGGCAAAGGCTGCTCTGGAAGCATCGGTGCGTTATCTGGCGTCTGATATGGGAGCTTCGGGGATTCGTGTGAATGCGATTTCCGCTGGTCCAATTAAGACCTTGGCTGCCAGCGGTATTGGCGATTTCCGCTATATCTTGAAATGGAATGAACTGAATTCACCATTACGCCGGAATGTGACAATCGATGAAGTTGGCAATTCGGGCCTGTATTTCCTGTCCGACCTGTCCTCTGGTGTGACTGGTGAAGTGCACCATGTCGACAGCGGTTATCACACGGTGGGTATGGTCGCGGTAGATCAGGCCCCGGCCGTAACCGAGTTGTTGACCGGCCTGAATAAGAAAGCGGGCTGACGCAGTCAGCTCGACACGATAGGGCGGGCGCATGTCTGACAATACCTTCGGTAAACTGTTTCGGGTGACCACTTTCGGTGAAAGCCATGGTCCCGCCATTGGCTGTATCGTCGATGGCTGCCCCCCCTTGGTACCAATGTCAGAAGCGGACTTGCAGCCCTTTCTGGACAAGCGTCGACCTGGGCAATCCAGATATACGACCCAGCGCCAGGAAGCCGATCAGGTAAAGATTCTCTCTGGCGTGTTTGAAGGAGTGACCACGGGAACGCCGATTGGCCTGATGATCGAAAACACAGACCAACGATCAAAAGATTACTCCGATATCGCCCAGAAATTTCGACCCGGTCATGCGGATTTCACCTATTGGGAAAAATATGGCATTCGCGACTACCGTGGCGGCGGTCGCTCTTCGGCGCGGGAAACAGCCATGCGCGTTGCCGCTGGCGGCGTTGCTCGCAAAGTATTGAACCATCTACTAGGTGATGAATTCACCCTGCGGGCAGCCTTGGTTCAGATGGGACCACATCGGGTTGATCGCGATCGTTGGACCTGGGCAGAGGTTGATAATAATCCCTTTTTCTGCCCCGATCCCGTCGCGGCTCAGGATTGGGCAACCTATCTGGATGGCATCCGTAAGGCTGGGTCTTCCTGCGGTGCGGTTGTTGAGGTTGTGGCAGAGGGCGTGCCTGTTGGATGGGGAGCCCCTGTCTATGGTAAGCTGGATTCAGATCTCGCCTCCGCCCTGATGTCGATCAATGCCGTTAAGGGGGTGGAGATTGGTGCCGGGTTTGGTGCTGCCGCCCTGACTGGTGAAGAGAATGCCGATGAAATCCGCATGGGGAATGACGGCAAGCCCCGGTTCCGGGCAAATAATGCAGGCGGTATCCTGGGTGGGATTTCCACCGGACAGCCAATCATTGCACGCTTTGCTGTGAAGCCAACCAGTTCGATCCTGCAACCGCGCGATACGATCACCACAAAAGGTGAGGAAACAGAAATCATCACCAAGGGTCGTCATGACCCCTGTGTTGGCATTCGGGCAGTCCCTGTTGGTGAAGCAATGGTTGCCTGTACTCTGCTGGACCATTTGATGCGCCACCGCGCGCAATGTGGGTAATCTGTTTTTCTGAAAGAGGCTGACATGACGAAGTCTGAAAAAATCCACGCCCTGCCGGTGCCGGATGAAGCAACGCTTGATCCAGATTTACAGAAGTATTTTTCGATCTGCCGTGAAAAACTGGGGCTGCTGCCCAATGTTTTGAAGGCGTACAGCTTTCGACCGGCGCGGTTGAAAAGGTTCATCGATACTTATAACGAAATCATGCTGACCGAAGGCCCGTTGAGTAAGCTGGAGCGCGAAATGATCGCGGTCACGGTTTCCTGCCGGAATCGCTGTCTCTATTGTCTGGTCGCCCATGGCCAGGCCGTGCGCGCCCTGTCGGGTGATCCGATTCTGGGAGAAATGCTGGTCATGAATTATCGCATGGCGGATTTGAGTGTACGTCAGCGCGCCATGCTGGATTTCGTCTGGGACCTGACCGACGATCCAGAAAAGGTGAACGAGGCGTCGCGGCAATCCTTGCGGGATGCAGGTTTTACCGATGAAGGCATTTGGGATATTTCGGAGACGGCGGCCTTTTTCAACTATACAAACCGCATGGCCCATGCTGTCGAAATGATGCCAAACGAGGCGTATCACGCGATGAACCGGACCCCAAAAGATGTCTGAGTTCCAAGACCGCTGGGGCTGTCCGGTCACGGCGGGGTCACAGGATGCTGTGATTGCCTACGAAGAGACGATTCTGTCCTATCTGGCGATGCAAACGGATATCGCTGACCGTTTGGACAGTCTGTTTGCCCTAGACCCCAGCATGCCGATGGCGATGATTTTGAAGGCATCGCTGGTAAAGATGCTCGCGACTGCAGAAATGCAGGAAACGGCTGTCTCCCTAGCTCTTCAGGCACATGAATGCGTTGCAAAAATTCCCGTTACAGATCGGGAATCTGCTCATCTTTCGGCGCTGAATGCCTGGTTGGAAGGGGAGATGGAAACCGCCTGCATGCGGTGGGAGGCGATCCTGATAGATCATCCACGCGATGTTCTGGCGATCAAGCTCAGTCAACTTAATCGGTTTTATCTGGGGGATGCCGGTCAGATGCGCGATGCCTTGGCACGGGTTTGGTATGCTTGGGATAACAGCGTGCCAGCCTATGGCTTTATTGCCGGGTCTTATGCCTTTGCGTTGGAAGAGTCCGGTGCTTATGAGCGGGCGGAACGTCTGGGGCGGGATGCGGTCGCATTGGAACCTGCTGATATCTGGTCTGCCCATGCCGTTGCCCATGTGCTGGAGATGCAGGGACGCGCTGCAGAGGGTTTGGAATGGCTCAATAATTTGCGGAAGCATTGGGGCGCCGTTCACAATTTTGTCCATCACGCCCATTGGCATCGGGCCTTGTTTGCCTTGGGTTTAGGGGATACGGCCAACGCTCTGGCGATTTTTGATGGCGATGTCTGGACGGACAAAGTGGCGGATTATTTGGACCTGTCGAATGGTGCCTCGCTGTTATGGCGCATTCAGGAAGCAGGTATCGACACGCAGGACAGAGAATCCTCTGTGGCAAAACTTGCCAAGGCGCTCAGTCGGGACCATGGATTGGTGTTTGCCGATTGCCACATCGCGCTTTCTCTGGCTCAGGCAGGGTGTATGGAGGATGTGTCGGATTTTCTGGACGAATTGGACAGATTTTCTGGAAAACCTGGAACCCAATCGCGGGTGATGGCGGATATTGGTCGCATGTTGTGTATGGCCTCTGTTGCGGATGCTGCTGGGGATGCACAAGGTGTTGTCGATCTGATGCTACCCTGTCGGCATGATATTCGCCGCATCGGCGGCAGCCATGCACAGCGTGATTTATTTTACCGTATGTTGGTCCGCAATATTCTTCAGTTGCAACAGGTACCGCTCGCGCGTGCGCTATTGTCAGAACGATTGGAAGTTCAGGCTGGAGATTACTGGGCACAGGAAAAACAGGCTGCCTTGTCTTCAGAATTTTGTTAATCAATTCTTCAGACTAATTATTCATCCTGAATCCTAGAATTGGGTATAGTATTGTATAGTGGCACGGTTCCTG
>JARGPE010000234.1 GCA_029212835.1 Alphaproteobacteria bacterium
CAGCCAGAAGGCCAGGGCCACCAGTGAGGCCCCCAATCCGGTCAAGCCACTGATAAACCCTGCAGCACCGGCACCGAGAGCAAAAATGAGGAGAGCACTTCCTTCCATGGTTCGGGCAAGGTAGGGTTCAGGAAGTCAGCGGTCAATTTCTATGGAGTAGTAATGTCTGTCTTAGATTTATCTTTCTCAGAAGCGGGCGAGGGTGCGCCCTTGGTCATCCTGCATGGCCTGTTCGGTAATAAGAGAAACTGGGGCGCGATCTCTCGTGTTCTGGCAAAGACTTATCGGGTTCTGTCGGTTGATCTGCGCAATCATGGCGAATCACCTTGGGATGATGAAATGACCTATCCCGCCATGGCAGGCGATGTTGCTGGGTTGATTGAGAAAGAAATTGGTGGGCCAACCCGTCTGATTGGTCATTCAATGGGGGGCAAGGCGGCCATGATCCTGGCGTTGGAACAACCGGACTTGATAGAGAAGCTGGTCGTTGCCGATATTCCCCCCGCGCCACGCGACAGTGGCTTGATGGCCTATGTGAAAGCCATGCAGGGACTGGATGTTGCTGCCATGACGCGCCGTGCAGAGGCGGAGGAGGCGCTGGCCCCCGCCATACCGGAAAAGATGATTCGCACCTTTCTGGCTCAAAATCTGGCTCCGGCAGAGGGGGGCGGGTTAACCTGGAAGATCAATTTGGCGGTGATTGAAAAGTCGATGCCAGCGATTGAAGGCTTCCCGGATATCGACAGCGATCAGGCCTTCGAGCGGCCCACATTGCATCTGACTGGGGCGAAGTCGACACATGTGTTGCCGCGACATCATGCAGAGATTGAGCGTCTGTTTCCGAATTCAGAGATTGAAGCGATCCCCGATGCAGGGCACTGGTTACATGCGGAACAGCCCGCCTTGTTTCTGGAAGCCGTGGAGAGTTTTCTGTCTTGACCCAATCGCCTGAAGAAGTCCTGTCCTCGGTCTTTGGCTTCCCAGCCTTCAGACCGGGGCAGCGTGAAATTGTGGACCGTTTGCTAGGGGGCACCCACACCCTGACAGTAATGCCAACGGGCGCGGGTAAATCCTTATGCTATCAGGTCCCAGCGTTGATTTTTGACCGACCAACCATCGTGATCTCTCCCCTAGTTGCATTGATGGATGATCAGGTTGCTGGCCTTCGTGCCAATGGCGTCGATGCTGTTTGTATCCATTCCGGCCAGTCGCGTGAGCATAATGTTGATCAATGGTTACGGGTCGCTAAGGGCGGTGCAAAGATCCTTTACATGTCGCCAGAACGCTTGATGACCGAACGCATGATCGGTGCCATCCAAAAACTGGATCCGGCCTTGTTTGTGATTGACGAGGCGCATTGTATTTCAAAATGGGGGGCCAGTTTTCGCCCGGACTATGAATTGCTCTCCACCCTGCCAGAGCATTTTCCCAATGCGACGGTCAGCGCCTTTACCGCGACGGCGGATGTTGCGACCCGTCGGGATATTGCAGAGAAACTGTTCCGCGGTCGCGGTGATACCGTGGTACATGGATTTGATCGCCCCAATCTCAGCCTAACCGTTGTCCCAAAGGTCCATTGGAAGAAGCAGTTGCTGAGTTTCTTGGAGGATCGCAAGGATCAGTCCGGCATCGTCTATTGTCTGTCTCGGCGGCTCACTGATGAGGTGGCGGAGACATTGGCAGCGGAGGGATATCGTGCCCTGCCTTATCATGCGGGTCTGCCATCGGAAACGCGCAAGGAAAATCAGGATATCTTCATGTCGGAATCTGCCGTCGTGATGGTTGCCACAATCGCCTTTGGGATGGGGATTGATAAGCCGGATATTCGCTATGTCTTCCACACCAATCTGCCCGGCAGCATGGAAGCCTATTATCAGGAAATCGGGCGCGCGGGTCGGGACGGTCTGCCGTCTGATGTGTGGATGCTGTATGGTCTGGATGATCTACGTATGCGCCGCCAGTTCATCGATCAGGATGGCCAGGACGAGGATCATAAGCGCCGCGAGCATAAGCGCCTGGATGCTCTGCTGGCCTATTGCGAGGCGACACAATGCCGTCGCGCGACACTTTTGTCCTATTTCGGGGAGGACCCGGAACCCTGTGGTAATTGCGATACCTGCCTGTACCCGCCGGTTGTGATTGATGGTACGCGGGAGGCACAGATGCTGTTATCGGCCATTCTGCGCACGGGGGAGAGTTTTGGGACGGCCCATATCATTGATGTACTGCGCGGGGCGAAAACCGCGAAGATTGAAGAACGCGGCCATGATAAATTGTCGACCTATGGCAGTGGCGCGGAACATCCAAAGCAATACTGGCAGGCCTTCATTCGCCAGGCCGTCGCCGGAGGATATCTGTCGATCAATATCGAAGGCTTTGGTGGGTTGGTCTTAACCCGAAAAGGGCAGGCGGTACTGCGCGGGGATGAGGCCTTCCTGTATCGGGAAATACCAAAATCTAAGAAATCAGAACGCTCTGAACGCCGTGCGGTGTCGCTGGAAGGGGTTGATCCAGACCTGTTGGCGGCATTGAAGGTTTTGCGTCGGGACCTGGCCCAGGAACGAAATGTCCCGGCCTATGTCATCTTTGCGGATGCGACCTTGCATGACATGTGCCGCCTGCGCCCTGAAACATTGGATCAAATGGCATTGGTCAGTGGCGTTGGCCCGAAAAAACTGGAAGATTTTGGGACACTGTTCCTGCGCGCCATTACCCAGGTTTATGCGTAAGAATTAAGGGGCAGCATAGACTTTAACATCTGTACAGGTATGGCGCGTATTGGGTTGAATGTCCGTGATGCCATAGGCTGACCCTGTGCCATCAATACATCGGAATGTCAGATAGGCTGCCATTGTGCTTTGTCCGCCAAAGGCAGGGTTGTTGAGGGATTTTTCCAAATCAGGAATGGACCGGGACAATTTGGTCTCAAAGGCGATGGGATCGAAGAATGCCTCTGGCAGGGCTGCGTGTTCGATCCTAAATTCTACGTCACCACTTTCTGGAAATAAAAAAGCCAGATCCAAGGGATGGGATCGAAGGGTTCCATTCGGATCGATGAAGGTGATGTAATGGGCATGCCCAGCCTGGATAGAGGTGTCTAGAGCGGAAAGGTTTTTGGGTTGGGTGTCGCGCCACACACAGGGCCCTGCCGGACGCGCAATCAGTTCCAGCCGCCGATACTGTTTTGCGCTTAGAAGCCTGGTTAAAAGGGTGCGTTTTTGCAGCAGGGCGATTTCGTCATTATAACTGCTGAGACAATATAGTGGCAGGGCATCTGTATAGGTGAAACTGGTAACAGAATCTACACGATCCCCTGGTTTATGGGTCAAATGGGTACGACGTGTCGCGCCCCAAACCTGATCGTCCTTCACACAAATATGAGGCAAGGGATAGGATTCAATATAGCGCGGACGTGGATGCGCCAGCGTATTCTTCTCAGATTCCGGCTCCAGAAAGACCGAAAGGCGCGCGCCGTCTGCAATTGCTGCGGCAAGATGTGGATTGGCTTTTCCCACTGATATTCTCCTGCTGTGAAAGAAAAGGCGCGGTGATTTGGAACCACCGCGCCTTATTCTAAGTCTTTCAGATGCTGTTAGGCTGCTTTTGCATCTGCGTCCAAATCCTCACCATTCAGAATCAGATGGTCGTCGCGAGCACTGATCGTGATCGTGTCGCCATCATTAATGCGACCCTCCAGGATCATATTGGCCAATGGATTTTGCAGATGCTTCTGGATTACCCGTTTCAATGGCCGTGCGCCATAGACCGGATCATAGCCAGCATTGCCCAACCACATCAGCGCGGCTGGATCAACTGTCAGGGTAATCTTGCGGTCAACCAACAAGTCCCGTAGGCGGTCCAGCTGGATATCCACGATCCCCGTCATGTTCTCGCGCGATAGGCGGCGGAACAGCAGGATTTCGTCCAATCGATTCAGGAATTCAGGACGGAAGGCATGACGGACAACTTCCATCACTTGCGGGCGCACAGCCTCGACATCTTCCCCATCCTTCTGATCCGCCAGGAATTCTGCGCCAAGATTGGAGGTCAGGATGATCAGCACATTGCGGAAGTCCACAGTGCGCCCCTGGCCATCGGTCAGGCGTCCATCATCCAACACCTGCAACAGGACATTGAAGACGTCCGGATGAGCCTTTTCGATCTCATCGAACAGGATTACCTGATAGGGCCGCCGTCGGACGGCTTCAGTCAATGCACCGCCTTCATCATAGCCGACATAGCCCGGGGGAGCACCGATCAGACGAGAAACGGAGTGCTTTTCCATATATTCAGACATGTCGATGCGTACCATAGCCTGATCATCATCGAACAGGAAGGATGCCAGCGCCTTGGTCAGCTCTGTTTTCCCAACGCCGGTTGGCCCTAGGAACAGGAAACTGCCAATTGGTCGATTGGGGTCCTGAAGGCCGGCACGGGCGCGGCGAACAGCACTCGCAATGGCGGAGATAGCCTGACTTTGGCCGATCACACGCTGACCCAACAGGGTTTCCATTTGCAACAGCTTTTCGCGCTCGCCTTCCAACATCTTGTCGACGGGAATGCCTGTCCAGCGTGACACGATAGACGCAATGTCGGATTCGCGCACTTCTTCTTCTAGCATGGATCCCGTGCCTTGGGTTTCCGCTGCTTCCAGCTTGGCTTCCAGATCTGGGATCACACCATAGGCCAATTCCCCGGCACGGTCATAACGACCTTCACGCTGGGCTGTTGCCAGTTCACTGCGCGCGGCATCCAGCTTTTCTTTCAAGCCTTGGGCGGCATTCAGCTTGCCTTTTTCCGCCTGCCACTGAGCCGTCAACGTGGCGGATTGCTCCTCCAAGTCGCTTAATTCCGTCTGCAGCTTTTCCAGTCGATCCTTTGACGCCGGGTGGGTTTGTTTTTTAAAGGCGTCACCTTGGATCGTCAATTGGATGATGCGTCGGTCCAACTCGTCGATGGATTCAGGTTTGCTGTCGACTTCCATGCGCAGGCGCGACGCAGCCTCGTCCACCAGGTCGATGGCTTTGTCCGGCAGGAAACGGTCGGTGATATAGCGATTTGACAGGGTCGCTGCTGCGACGATGGCCGCATCGGTGATGCGCACCCCATGGTGCAACTCGTACTTTTCCTTTAATCCACGCAGGATGGAGATCGTATCTTCTACCGAAGGTTCGGAGACAAAGACTGTCTGGAACCGTCGTGCCAGAGCGGTATCCTTTTCAATATACTTGCGATATTCATTCAGGGTCGTTGCACCTACGCAATGAAGTGCACCGCGCGCCAGGGCGGGTTTCAGCATATTGGAGGCATCCATCGACCCTTCGGCGCTGCCAGCCCCCACAAGGGTGTGCAATTCGTCGATAAAGACGATGATGCTGCCTGCTGCGGCTTCGATCTCTTCAAGCACGGCTTTCAGGCGTTCTTCGAATTCACCGCGGAATTTCGCACCGGCCACCAGGGATGCTAGATCCAGCGCCATCAATTTCTTGTCTCGCAGGGTTTCTGGCACGTCACCGGCAACAATGCGCTGAGCCAAGCCTTCGATGATCGCGGTTTTACCGACACCGGGCTCACCAATCAGGACGGGATTGTTTTTGGTGCGG
>JARGPE010000005.1:0-4819 GCA_029212835.1 Alphaproteobacteria bacterium
GGCGTTCAACATCGTTGGCACAATCACCGCTGGACAAATCAGTGGCAGTTTTCGTCCGAAATATCCGCTGTCGATCATCTATGCACTACGTGGGCTTGCCGCATTGGGTCTACTGATCGTGCCCGTGACCGAAACAGTCCTGCTTGTCTTTAGCGCGGTCATCGGCTTGCTGTGGCTTTCCACAGTACCGCTGACCAGCATGACGGTTGCCAAGCTGCACGGTCCCAACAATGTCGGCATGCTGTTTGGGATCGTCTTCTTTAGCCATCAACTTGGCAGTTTCACCGGCCTAGTCATGGCAGGTGAATTCTATGAGATGTTTGGCAATTACGACGCCATGTGGATCGCCAGCGCTATTCTTGGTTTCGCCGCGGCACTGGTCCACCTGCCCATCGAAGACAACCGCAAACTGATGCCAATAGAGGCGTAAGACAATTCACCTCCTTGTGAGGTGGGGTTGGAATGTGCCGGTTTGTGCCTACATGAGCTTTGTGTCGCTATGGTGCGGTGCACAAAGTGATTGGAGTTCTTATGTCTCGTTTAGATTCAGCAATTCGACGCTTGCAGGCGCAACGGCAGCTATTGGATCAGGCCGCTTTAGACATTGGCTCTATGGAAGGCGTCGTGTTGGAATTGGGTTTGGGCAATGGTCGAACTTATGACCATTTAAGATCCATACTGCCAAATCGGGACATTTATGTGTTCGAACGGGAAGTTCAGGCGCATCCAGACTGCATTCCTGACGATGCTCATCTATTTCTGGGCGATGTGATTGAGGGCCTGAACCGGGCACAAAAAACATTGAGCGCTAAAGCCATTCTGGTCCATGCAGACCTGGGAACAGGCGACCCTCAGGAAAGCCACGATTTTGCAAAGAACAAGCTCAGTGCTGCCATTATACCCCTCTTAGCCGCAGGCGCGCATGTTCTATGCGATCAGCAATTATTACTTCCCGGCGCAACCAAGTTACCACTGCCCAAGGGGATGGATGCAGATCGTTATCACGCCTATCGTATGGACGATCCTAAAAACGTCCTGAAGCCCGTCCTCAAGGCGGCTTAATCTTCCTTCTAAGTCTTCCCTAGAACGGCAAACCGACATAATTCTCGGCAACCACCGTCTGGGCGGCGTGAGAGGACATCAGGTATTCTATCTCCGCCTCCTGCATGCGATTCTCAAAGGCGCGGTCATAGCCGCCTTCATTTGGGAATTTGTGCAGCAGGCTGGTCATCCACCAAGAGAACCGCTCTGCCTTCCAAACCCGCGCCAGAGCCTGGTCTGAGTATCGATCCAGCAGATCGGTGCTGTTCTTTTTGTAGAATGATACCAGCGCACGGGTCAGATAATGGATATCCGACATGGCAAGATTCAGCCCTTTCGCCCCGGTCGGGGGCACGATATGGGCGGCATCCCCCGCCAGATACAGCGCGCCATGACGCATCGGTTCGGCAACGAAGCTGCGCATCGGTGTGATGCTTTTATCCAGCAACGGCCCTTCATTGATGTGATGACCATCGGTATCACCAATCCGGTGGCGCAGTTCATCCCAGATGCGGGCATCCGACCAGTTGGATAAATCCTCATCCGGGCTGCATTGTACATAATGGCGGGAAATGGTCTCCGACCGCATGCTGCACAGCGCAAAGCCCCGGTCATGATGCGCATAGATCAATTCATCCGCTGCCGGGGCGGCCTGTGCCAAGATACCCAGCCAGGCAAAGGGATAGGCCCGCTCAAAGCTGCGAACTGCCTCTTTCGGCAAGGATTGCCGACAAATGCCATGGAACCCATCGCATCCCGCAATAATGTCACAGTCCAGACGATAGTTTTCCCCCTGATGCGAATAGGTCAGGAAGGGTTTGGCAGAGTCAAAATCATGGGGGGTTACGGCATCCGCCTCAAAGACAATCTCTCCCCCGGCGGCCAGCCGTGCGGCGATCAGGTCCTTGGTCACCTCCGTCTGGCCATAAACGGTGACCACCTTACCATCGGTCAATTCATCCAGAGCTATGCGGTGGCGACGCCTATTGCCCGCAATCTCAAACCCATTATGGATTAAGCCTTCACGGTCCAGGCGATCGGCAACGCCAGCCTCTCGCAACAGATCAACCGTACCCTGCTCCAAGACACCGGCGCGGATTCGGCCTTCGACATAAGCGCGATCCTTGCGCTCCAGGATCACAGACTCGATGCCGTAAACATGAAGCAATTGTGAGAGCAACAGGCCCGCCGGGCCACAGCCCACGATGCCAACCTGCGTGCGATGCGATCTGCCCATGGCCAGATCCTCCTGAAATGCGCGTTTCCCCGCGTAATACTAGGTCGCAGACTCCTTTGAACCTAGGAATTGAAACTGTTTACGGCGTGAGATTCTTTTGTCATACTATATATCGAACACATGTTCGATATTCGAACAAAATGGAGATCAAAATGATCAGCGCAGAGATGAACAGGAAACTGACCGAGATCGGACCGGGGACAGAAGCAGGCGCCGTGTTGCGCCGCTACTGGCAGCCAGTTGCGCTGGTCGATGAATTCGACGGGCCACGCCCTGTGCGCCCGGTGACATTGCTGGGGGAAAGTCTGGTCGCGTTTCGCAATGAAGATGGCACCTATGGGCTGATTGATCGCCATTGTCCGCATCGCGGTGCTGATTTGTGCTATGGCCGACTGGAAGCAGGCGGCATTCGCTGTCCCTTTCATGGCTGGAAATTCGACGCCGAAGGCCAATGCCTGGAAACGCCCGCAGAGCCAGAGGAAAGCCAACTGGCAAGCCGCATCAAGACCACGGCCTATCCCGTCGCGGTGCGCAATGGCATCCTGTTTGGATATCTGGGCGAAGGTCAGCCACCTGCCTTTCCAGAGCTGGATTGTTTCACCGCGCCAGACAGCCATACCTTTGCCTTTAAAGGGTTGATCGAAAGCAATTGGCTACAGGCGTTGGAAGTGGGGATCGACCCGGCCCATGCCTCCTTCCTGCACCGGTATCTGGAAGACGATGACCCGGCAGATGCCTATGGCAAACAGTTCCGTGACTATGTCGGGGATACCGATATCCCGATGACCCGCATTTTGCGCGATTTCCCGCGCCCTAAGATTGATGTGGAAACGACCGATTACGGTCTGCGCATCATGGCCTTGCGGGATCTGGATGGGGAGGCGATGCATGTTCGCGTCACCAATCAGGTCTTCCCCCAGGCGATCACCATCCCGATGTCCAATGAAATGACCATCACCCAATGGCATGTGCCGGTGGATGATGTAACCTGCTATTGGTATGCGATTTTTACCAGCTTCGGGAATGCTGTGGATAAGGTCAAAATGCGCCAACAGCGTGAAGCCCTCTATATCATGCCGGATTATATCCCGAAGGTGGGCAAACAGAATGGCTATGGCTATGACCCGGTTGAGCAAAAGATGCGCACCTATACCGGCATGGGCGATGACATCAATGTCCATGACCAATGGGCCGTCGAATCACCCGGTCCAATTCAGGACCGCACCAAGGAACATCTGGGCCAGACCGATGTTGCCATCGCCGCCTATCGCCGCCTGCTGTTGCGGGCCATCAAGACAGTCGCCAAAGGCGAAGGAACCCTGCCAATCCTGGACACGCCGGGGGGGCCTTCTGCCATCACCGGCCCCATCGCCATTGATACATTGGCGCCGCATGACACATGGCGCAGCGCATGGCTTGCCAGCGAGCAAAAACGGCGCGAGGCTGCTCCCTGGTATTCAGGCACTGACAGCGTTGCTGCGGAATAGGGAAAGACATGAAGCTTTCATTTGAATCCGTCGGTCCATCCGACCGACGGACCCGGATTCAGGATATCCTAGACCGAGTGTCCTCTGCTGGGGTTGAGAGTGTCAGACTGTCCTTTGCCGATCAGCACGGATTGTTGCGGGGCAAGACCATTCCCGTATCAGGTCTGAAGGATGCGTTGGAGAATGGCTGTGCCATGACCTCCACTCTGCTGTTGAAGGATACATCCCACCGCACAGTCTTTCCCGTCTGGACCAAAGAGGGGGGCTATGACCTGCCCGGCCTGAAGGGCGCTGGCGATATTATGATGATGCCCGATCCCGCCACGTTTCAAATCCTGCCTTGGGCGGAAAAGACCGGTTGGTTGTTATGCGATCTTGCACTGAAGGACGGGACGGCAATGCCGTTCTGTACCCGGTCGCGCCTGCGCAATGCCTTGAGCCTGCTGGCAGAGGCTGGCTATGACCATCGCACCGGTCTGGAACTGGAATTCACGGTTCTGAAGCTGGAGAATAAGAAGCTTGGCTATCAGGATGCCGGTCATCCGCCCAGCCCAGTTGAAACATCGCTGGTCACGCGCGGCTATCAATATCTGACCGAAAGTCAGGCCGATGAGTTGGAGCCGGTGTTCGAAACCATCCGCACCGTATGTGCGGGCCTGTCCCTGCCCCTGCGCAGTCTGGAAGTCGAATTTGGGCCTAGTCAGGTAGAGGCGACATTCCACCCCCAGGACACGATGAAAACAGCGGATTGCACCGTGCTGTTCCGCAGCGCGATCAAACAGGCGCTGCGCCGCATCGGCTATCATGCAACTTTTATGTGCCGTCCGGCATTGCCGGAAATATTCTCCAATGGATGGCATGTGCATCAGTCGCTGATCCATCGCGAGTCGGGCAAGCCAGCCTTTGTCGATCAGACAGACGCCCTGTCCCCGCTGTGCAAAAACTTCCTCGCAGGATTGCTGGACCATGCGGCGGAAAGCTGCCTTCTGACCACGCCAACAATTAATGGCTATAAACGCTATCGCCCCTTTGTTCTGGCCCCGGATCGCATTCT
>JARGPE010000005.1:4829-11827 GCA_029212835.1 Alphaproteobacteria bacterium
AAGGGCGCGATGCTGCGCGTCGTGGGCGGACCGGGTGATCCTGCCACCCGCATTGAAAACCGCGCGCCAGAACCCGCCGCAAACCCTTATCTGTGCCTCGCCGCCCAGGTGCTGTGTGGCATGGATGGCATGAAGCGCAAGGCGGAGCCACCCCCACCCACTGAAGCTCCCTATGCTGAAGGTGTGTTACTGCCTCGCACGATCTTGGAAGCCATCGACGCCTTCCAAGACAGCAGCTTTTACCGCAAGGCCTGGGGTGATGCCTTCGTCGACTATCTGGTGACGCTCAAAAAAGCAGAACTGGCTCGCTTCTTTGCGGAGGTCACTGATTGGGAACAGCGCGAATATTTCGAGATCTTCTAGGATGAGCGATTTACCAGAGGTCAAAGACAGCGAGATCGTCCAGACCCTCGCCAAGGGCCTGACCCTGATCGCTGCCTTTGGGCCTGATACCCAGACCATGACGATTGCGGATGCTGCCCGGTTGACCGGGTTCAGCCGTGCTGGGGCGCGGCGAATCCTGCGCACCCTTGAGGTCATGGGCTATGCACGGCAGGAAAATGCCCGGTTCAGCCTGACCCCAAAAATCCTGACTTTGGGATTTTCTTTTCTGCGATCCAGCGAGATTGGGGACCGGGTCAATCCGATCCTGCGCCGGGCGTCAGATGCGATGCGGGAAACTTGCTCTCTGGGCCTTCCCAGCGGCACAGACATGGTCTATGTCGCCCATGCGATTTGTGAGGACCGACTGTTTTCCACCCGCTTCACCATCGGGGCGCGGCTGCCTATGGCCGCCACTGCAATCGGGCGGGCCTATCTGGCTCATGTTGGGGAAGCAGAACGTGCCCGATTAATGACCCAAATCGCCCCAAGATCAGAAACGCCCAATACAGTGATTGATCGCGGTGCCTTAAAGGTGATCCTGGAGCGCACCGCGAAACAGGGCTACGCCGCCACCGACGAGGAATTTGAAATGGGGGCTCTTTCAGTTGCCGTTCCTGTTCTGGGCGTCGCCGGGACAGCAGTTGGCGCACTGAACGTCGTTGTGAATAAGGGCCGCGTGGCGGTAAAGGACATGATCGAAGAATTCACCCCCGCCCTGAAAGAAGCCGCCCATGATGTTGGCCTGGCTTTAGGCTAGAACACTTTTCAGTCTCCAAAATTCCGATATATTGGAAATGCAGCCTGATTTCCTGCATTGGAGATACTAATGAGAGAGACCCTGGTTCCGCCGCCCCAGCTTGGCGAGATTGTCCGCAAAGCGCGCAAGCAGCATCGCCTGACCCTGGAACAAGTGTCAGAGCGCAGCGGCGTTTCTAAAACAATGTTGAGCCAGGTTGAGCGTTGCACAGTCAATCCGACCTTCGCTGTCGTCTGGAACCTGATGCAATCGCTGGGTCTGGATATGGCCGACCTGACGGATTCTGCACCAACGGAAATCCCCGTCATTGAACACAGCCATGCCTATTCAACACCAACCCGCAAAAGCCGAGACGGGCTTGTAACCCTGCAGATGTTAAGCCCCTATCGCACGGTCCTGCCGATTGAATGGTATGAGATGCGCCTGGAGCAAGGCGGGATACTCGCCTCCGACCCGCATGCCATGGGGACTTATGAACATCTGACCTGCCTTGATGGATCGGTCGCGGTGGAGGTTGCTGATACACGGGTTGAAGCCAGGGCCGGCGACACGTTACGCTATCAGGCAGATCGGGCGCATCAGATCCTGAACACGGCGACAGGGCCCTCACGGGCGATCCTGTTGGTCGCCCTGCCCCAGCAATATGATGCGCAGGCAAAGCAAATCATCCGTTGACAGAGAATTCCAGGATATCATACTAATTCCTGGATATCGGAAATAGAAAGCGACACCATGACCCGCTCCTTAACCCGGCTTGCAGAAGAGACACTCTCGCAGATTGAGGCGGACGGCCTGTTAAAGCGAGAGCGCACAATCACCAGCGCGCAATCCAGTGAGATCGATACACTGGATGCGGGCGTTATTCACCATGTCATCAATCTATGTGCCAATAATTATCTAGGATTGGCCGATGATCCGCGCCTGATCCGCGCCGCGAAGGATGCCCTGGACAGTCACGGATTTGGCATGGCGTCGGTACGGTTCATCTGCGGCACACAGGACCTGCATCGCGAATTAGAATCCCGATTGGCAAGTTTCCTGAAGACAGATGACGCCATCCTCTTCTCCTCCTGTTTCGATGCCAATGCCGGAATCTTCGAGGCCTTATTGGGGCCAGAAGATGCGATCATCTCTGATGCACTCAACCATGCCTCCATCATCGACGGGGTGCGGTTGTGCAAGGCACAACGTTATCGTTATGCCAATAACGATATGGAAGAACTGGAAAACCAATTGAAGGAAAGTCAGGATGCCCGCCTGCGCCTGATCGTGACCGATGGGGTTTTCTCCATGGACGGTATCATCGCGGATTTACCGGCCATCTGTGCCCTGGCCGAACGCTATGACGCGACTGTTATGGTCGATGACAGCCATGCAGTCGGATTTATGGGACCACGAGGGGCTGGCACGCCAGACCATCATGGCGTCGAAGGGCGCGTTCAGATTCTCAGCGGCACCTTTGGCAAGGCGTTGGGCGGGGCGTCGGGTGGTTATATTACCGGGCCAAGCTCCGTCATCGCCCTGTTGCGCCAGCGGGCACGTCCATATCTGTTTTCCAACGCGCTGGCCCCGTCAATCTGTGCGGCGACCCTCGCAGCCCTGGACTTGCTGGAAGAAGGCGCGGATCTGCGCGAAACCCTGCGCCAGAATGCCAATCATTTTCGCAAAGGCATGGCCGCTGCTGGTTTTGATCTGGTACCCGGCAATCACCCGATCATCCCGGTCATGACAGGCGATGCGGTCCTGGCGACGGATCTGGCGGCGGGATTGATGGCGGAAGGGCTGTATGTCACCGCCTTTTCCTATCCCGTCGTGCCAAAGGACAAGGCGCGCATCCGCACCCAGATGTCAGCCGCCCATAACCGCCAGCAATTGGACCATGCCATTACCGCCTTCACCAAAGTCGGTCGTGACATTGGATTGATCGCCTGACCCTCGTTCTTAAGGACCTTAATGATGCGCGCAATTTATAAATCTGAAAGGGCCGTTGGCCTGACCATGGGAACGGCGGACAAGCCCGTCCCCGGACCGCGCGATGTGCTGATCAAGGTACAACGGGTCGCAATCTGTGGCACGGACCTGCACATCTATAATTGGGATTCCTGGGCGCAAAAGACGATCCCAGTTCCCATGGTGGTGGGCCATGAATATTGCGGCATCGTTGAGGCTGTCGGCGAAGAAGTAACCCTGGTCAAGCCGGGTCAGCGCGTTTCGGGTGAAGGGCATCTGGTATGCGGGCAATGCCGCAATTGCCGCGCCGGGCGCGAGCATCTCTGTAATCACACAGTGGGTGTTGGCGTCAATCGCCAGGGGGCCTTCGCAGAATATCTGACCATTCCGGAACACAATGTCTGTGCGATTCCAGAAGGCATCTCGGACGATATTGTCGCGATCATGGATCCGCTGGGCAATGCGGTACATACCGCCCTGTCCTATGACCTGGTCGGAGAAGACGTGCTGATCACCGGAGCAGGACCAATCGGTCTGATGGCAGCGGCCATCGCCCGACATGTCGGTGCCCGCCATATTGTTGTGACGGATCTGTCAGACGAACGGCTGCGCCTGGCGGAAAAGATGGGTGCGACCCGCGGCGTGCGGGCCGACAAGGAGAAACTCAGTGACGTGATGCGCGGTCTGGATATGACCGAAGGCTTTGATGTTGGTCTGGAAATGTCCGGTGCCGGGCGTGCCTTGAACGATATGGTTGGTGCCATGAACCATGGAGGCAAGATGGCGCTTCTAGGACTTTTTTCGACGCCGGTGGAGCTAGATTTAACCGCCGCGATCTTTAAAGGTTTACAGTTCAAGGGAGTCTATGGGCGTGAAATGTTTGAGACCTGGTACAAGATGATTGCCATGCTGCAAAGCGGCCTGGATGTCAGCCCGGTTATCACGCACCGTCTGCCCTTTGAAAAATTCGAAGACGGTTTCACCGCCTTAAATTCAGGCCAAGCCTGCAAGGTCGTTCTGGACCTGGCCGCCTGAAATATCGCCTAGTTCTATAATCATCGGCCTTTGAAAAGGATCGTGTATGGCCCGCCCCGGACGCTCATCAGGACGCTCAACCCGCCTGCAAAACCGCGACACTGCCGATACGGCAAGCGTCCTGCATCAATTGCCCTGGGGTCAGTTGACCTATATCGACAAACCCACAGAACCATTGGATGAGGAAGGGGTCTACAAGATCCACGACACCGCAATGCGCGTGTTGGAGGAGGTCGGCATCCTGTTCCTGAATGAGGAAGCCAGAGGCATCCTGAAAGAGGCCGGTTGCGACGTCGATCCGGTGACCTTCAATGTGAAATTCGACCGTGACTTCGTCATGGAAATGGTCGCACGGGCCCCCGCCAGTTTTACCATCACGCCGCGCAACCCAGAGCGCAAAATTGAAATAGGCAATGGCCGCGCGGCCTTTGGCATGGTTGCCAGCCCGCCCAATACGATGGATCTGGAAAAGGGCCGCCGCGTTGGCAATCGCGCCGATTATCAGGATATGTTGCGCCTGTCCCAGGCCTTCAACTGCATCAATTTCAATGGGGGCTATCCGGTCGAACCCATCGATATCCATGCCTCCATCCGGCATTTGGATGCGATTTATGACCTGTTGACCCTGACGGACAAGGTCTTCCACGCCTATTCTCTGGGCCCGGACCGGGTTGAGGATGCGATGGAAATGGCCCGGATCGGGGCGGGACTGACTCATGCGGAATTTGATGAAGAACCCCGCATGTTCACGAATATCAACTCCTCGTCTCCGTTGAAACATGACTGGCCGATGCTGGATGGTGCCATGCGCCTGGCCCGCCGTCGCCAACCTGTAATCATTGCGCCCTTTACCCTGGCCGGTGCCATGGCGCCGGTCACGATTGTTGGTTCCATCGTGCAGCAGACAGCAGAATGTTTGGCAGCCGTAGCGCTGTTGGAATATATCACACCGGGCACGCCCGTCGTGTTTGGGGCTTTTACCTCCAATGTCGATATGAAATCAGGCTCCCCCGCTTTCGGGACACCGGAATATATGCGCGCGATGCAGATTTCTGGTCAGATGGCTCGATTCTATAAACTTCCCTGGCGCGGTTCCAACGCCAATGCGTCGAATGCACCGGATGGTCAGGCTATCTGGGAAAGCCAGAATTCACTGTTCAGTGTTTTGAGTGGCCATTGTGGCGTCGTGTTCCATGCCGCTGGCTGGGTTGAGGGTGGCTTAAGCGCGTCCTTCGAGAAGGTCGTGATGGATTGCGAGATGATCCAGCAATGGATGTATTACAATCGGCCGATCGATATGTCTGACGATGAATTAGGCCTGGACGCGATGAAAGAGGTTGGCCCGAATGGTCACTTCTTTGGTTGTCAGCATACGCAAAGCCGTTATCGAACGGCCTTCTATAATCCGTTCCTGTCTGACTGGCGAAACTATGAGTCCTGGGCCGAGGCGGGGTCTCAGATGGCGCATGAGCGTGCCCATACCCTGTACAAGGAAATCCTGGCAGAATACACACCGCCCCCCATCGACCCTGCGATCAAGGAAGAATTGGAAGCCTTCGTCGCACGCCGCAAGGAAGAAGGTGGCGCGCCGACGGATTTTTAGATCAACCCCAAAGCTCAGGCTTTGGCGGATGCATCAGGGAACCGTCAAATTCGAATCCTGGCTTGCGGTCTATGGCCAGCAGAAGCGGGCCATCCAGATCGACAAATTTGACACCCTGCGCCGCTAAAAAGGCAGGTGCCATCCCCAGGGACGTGGCCAGCATGCAACCGATCATAATGTCCATACCGGCCGCTTCTGCTTCTGCCCTCAACAACAAGGCCTCCGTTAGGCCACCGGTCTTTTCCAGCTTGATGTTGATGACATCATATTTGCCAATCAAAGACTGTAGCCCCTTGCGGGCATGAGCGCTTTCATCGGCACACAGGGGTACGGGATGCGCCAAATCAGCCAAGACGGCGTCCTTAGCAGCCGGCAAGGGCTGTTCGATCATCTCCACACCCAAGGCACCCAGTTTCTCTGAAAAGGGCTCCACCATTTCCGGGGACCAGCCTTCATTGGCATCAACGATCAGGCGTGTATCGGGGGCGGCCTCTCGTACGGCTGCTACCCGTTCCAGGTCCCCTTCGCCGGTCAGTTTCAACTTAAACAATGGACGCGCGGAATTCTTCTTTGCCGCTTTTGCCATGACTTCTGGGGTATCCAGGCTAAGCGTATAGGCGGTAATCAGCGCCTCTGGTGCCTGAGAAAATCCGGCAGCTTTCCAAACCGGTATGCCACTGCGTTTTGCCTCCAGGTCCCAGAAGGCACAATCTATTGCATTGCGGGCCGCGCCAGGCGGCATGGTCGCGTTCAATCTCGCGCGATCCATGCCCTCACCCAAGGCGATTTCCATGTCATGGATTTGCGCCATGACGGACGCGATGCTTTCCCCATAGCGGGCATAGGGCACGCATTCACCGCGCCCTATGACACCGTCTTGAGACAATTCAACGACAACAACTTCGACCGTCGTTTTGGACCCACGCGAGATCGTGAATGTTCCCGCGATTGGGAAACTTTCGTGCTTGGCTGTCAGCTTTATCATCAGGTTACAGCGCGTCTACCAGCCTGCCAGCGCCCTGCCGGAAGGCATCAACTGTCGGCAGGCCTGTTTCACGCTCAACACTTTCCAGATAATCGTCCTGACGATCCTTTGGCAGGCCTGATGTGTTGACCGAAACACCAATCACCCGACAAGCGGGGTTCACAATCCGGCCCATCTGTTCGTTGACCGCGATGCACTCCTTCAGGCCGGGCAAAGCAAAGTCAGGCAGACCACGCATATGGGTGCGAGTCGGCTCGTGGCACAGAACCAGCGCATCTGGCTGA
>JARGPE010000005.1:11837-27139 GCA_029212835.1 Alphaproteobacteria bacterium
AGATCCATGCAACAGACCCAGACTGACCCCGGCATAAGACGCATGGAACAGGGACCCTTGGCCTTCAACCACATCCCAATGATCGGCATCATTCGGCGGGCACAGCTTTTCCGTTGCACCAGAAATGAAATCGGAAATCACAGCATCCACAGAAACACCGCTGCCCGCGATGAAAATACCGGTCTGGCCGGTGGCGCGGAAGCTGGCCTTCATGCCGCGTTCCCGCATCGTCTTTTCAACAGCAAGAGAAGTGAACATTTTCCCGACCGAACAATCCGTCCCAACAGTCAAAAGACGCAGACCTGGGCGCTTTGACCCTTTCGCGACGTCGAATGTTTCCGTCGGATGGCGCACATCATACAGCTTGCGCCCATGTTCCTTTGCCAGACTGGACAGGGTTTCAATATCAGTCAGTTTATTGTGCAGGCCAGACGCGACATCAAAGCCCATTACCAGAGCTTTTTCCAAAGTGGAGCGCCAGCTTTGCGGGATCACACCGCCGCGATTAGCAACACCAACGATCACAGTCTTGCAACCAGCGGCCTTTGCCTCTTCCAGCGTCATGTCAGGCAGCCCCAGATCGGCCTTGCATCCATCCAGGCGCAATTGGCCCTTGCACCAATCGGGGCGCCATTTGGCAACGCCATTGGCAACTTTGGCTGCCAAGTCATCAGCAGCATCACCCAAAAACATCAGATACGGATTCTCAATTTGCATGAGAGTAAAGCCCCTTTAATTTTTGTCATTTCAGTGTTTCGCGTTCGGACGATAGTATAAAGAGGCCAACCGGACGCGTCACGCCTTGTTGCAAGCAGGAATCGCGCTAGGCTGACACCAGCTACAACAGAAAGCTATGCGGCACCTGCCATGGTTCAGCCATATCCGAAACAGTTCCCACCCGGTCTGTACGAAGCCGCGATTGCCGCGTCTCGATTCGGATATGGCGCACGTGCCGGTGAATTACAGGGCATCGCCAGTGATCCAAAAGGCTGGCTTTTGGTGCAATTGGAAGACAGCGCCGTCCCCGCCGACTATTTTCAAGGTCTGCCAAAAACATCTGAAATTACCGCGAAACTGGTCACCGCACAGGCAGCCGGAGATACCGCCCTACAGGCCCTGCGGCGCAGTCGCAGTGCAGAATCTCAGGGGGAGGCTCAAATTCACGCCTCCTATGCCATGGCAACCGGTGCGCCCTTTCGGGAAAGATTGGTGCGTTTCTGGTGCAACCATTTCAGCCTTTCAGCCTTAAACCCACGCATTTTCCCCCTGACCTATGCATTTGAGCGCGACGTGATTCGCCCGAATCTGCGGGGCAGCTTCGTCAATTTGCTGACGGAGGTCGTTCGCCATCCAGCCATGCTGCTGAATTTTGAGAATGCCAACTCAATCGGGGATTATTCCTATGCTGGCCTAAAAGGTGCGGCAGCACTGGATGACCGCTTGGCCCAGGCAATTTTGAAACTCTACACATTAGGCCCGAAACGCCAGCCAACTCCAAAAGATATCTTCTCCCTGGCCAAAATGCTGACCGGCTGGTCGGTAACGGGACCAGAGGAGGAAAACCCAGGCAGCTTTATCTTCCGTCCGAAATGGCATGAACCGAATTCAAAATATTTCCTGGAACATAACTTCCCTCACGCCGGTGTTCTTGAGGCAGAAGCCGCCCTGGACAAGCTGGGGCGTAAAGAGGAAGTGGCGACTTATCTTGCAACCAAAATGGCACAGTATTTCATCACGGATACACCGCCCTCTGAACTAATCAGCAGCATGCTGCGTGGCTTCACCGATGGGGCCAATAGTATAATGGGCATGGCCAAAGGCATGGTGATGTCCAAAACTGCATGGTCCCCAGTCCAAAACAAAATCAAGACACCGGAAGACTTGGTCCTGTCGACCGCCCGTGCGTTAGGACTGGGTGGAGAGGCTGGCGGTATGACACTGCGGGCACAACGTGTGCTGGGTCAGCCGCCGAAACACGCCCCCTCCCCTGAAGGATGGTCGGTTCAATCGGGTGCCTGGATCGCCCCCCAACAAATGATGGATCGACTGTCCTGGACTGGTGCGATTGCCAGGCGCGGCGCAATGGTAATGCCCGATGCACCAGTGGCGGATACCGCGCTGGACATTTTGGGCCCGCTTCTCTCGCCAGTCACCTATCGACGGATTGCGGTCGCGGCCGACCGAGGGGAAGGCCTGGCTATCTTATTCGCATCCCCAGAATTCCAAAGGCGGTGAGCAGATCATGACACACGCCCCCCTTCCCCTAACCCGTCGTCGCCTGCTGACCCTGACAGGTGCCACAATCGCAACTGCCTCCCTTGTACCGCAGATCAGTTTCGCTGCAGGACCAAAGGGCCGCCCTCTGGTTGTCATTCTGTTGCGCGGTGGCTTGGACAGCCAGGCCCTGTTTCCCCTGTATACGGACCCGAATTATCGATCCTTGCGTGGCCCGCTGACCCTTGGCCCACCGGGCAGCTACGGTGGCATTCTGGATCTGGACGGCAGCTTGGGATTGCATCCCGCAGCGGAACCGCTGTTGCCCTACTGGCAAGCGGGGAATATGGCCGTTGCCTCCGCCGTAGCCTCCCCCTATCGTGGCCAATCCCATCAGGAAGCACAGGTTGTGCTGGAATCGGGCCTGCAAAATTACGAAGCCAGCAATGCCGCAGGGGGCTGGCTCAATCGCGCATTGGCGGCCAGCGGTGCGGGCGATGGCAGCATTCGGGCCATCTCCCTGGGCACGAAAATCCCCCTGATTTTATCGGGGACGGCACAGACAGAGCCATGGCTGCCTTCTGGCCTTGCCCCGAACCGAGCTGGATATTTGGAACGGATCGCAACCCTTTATGCCAAAGATCCGATCTTATCCGAAGCGCTGACGACAGGCATTCGCGCCCGCGCTCTTCGGCACGCGATGATGGGTACAGACCACGTTGCGGCTGATACAACCGGCATCGCCGCACAGAATCTTAGCATCGCAACAGAATTGACCGGACGTGCCATCGCAGCGGAAGATGGCCCCACTGTCGCCGTGATTGAATGCGGCGGTTGGGACAGTCATCTGCAACAAGGCGGCCTGGAAGGATCTACAGCCCGCGCCCTGGCGGGATTGGCAAACGGGCTTACCGCCTTAGCCGATGGATTGGGACCTGTCTGGAAAGACTCCATGATCCTGGCCATCGGTGAATTTGGCAGATCGGCCCAATCCAATGATCAAGGTGGCACCGATCATGGAATCGGTGGGATGGCATTGCTGCTTGGCGGTGCCCTAAAGAAATCTCAACGGTTGGGAGATTTGCCAAAATTGAAAGCCGGCGGTCTAGATCCAACATTGGACAGCCGCGCGCTATTCAAAGGCATTTTGGCAGAACATTGGGGCCTGACACGATCCGTATTGGACAAACGTGTCTTTCCAGACTCCAGCAATATTGCACCGATTAGCGGCCTTTAAGACAGCGGGATCGACGGTACCCAGCAATACCAATCCGGATCAAAGATATAGCATTCCCGCAAGCCATGGGGCTTGTCGATTGTGCCTTCCAACATCTGATAACCCCATTCCCGGGCACGCGCTTCCGCCGCATCAGGATCGACACCATACAGTCGCAGTTCAACCCCAGCACCGCGCCCCTGAACAGAACGAACCAAGCCGGACATGCGATGTTTGTCATAGCTATGATCCGCGTGCAGCAGCCATTGCGCACCACTGACCGACTCTAGCATTACCGCGAAATCTTCATCCTCATAGATGGCCTTTGCCCCCAAAACATGACTGCAAAACCCGACAGAGGCAGCGACATCCTTCACCAATAAATTGATGCCCAACCCTTTGGGTATGGATTTGCCAAAATCCGCTGGATTCATCCACGGCTCTTTGGTGCTTTTCGACGACATAACGCAACAATCCTTATCAAAACATCAGTGTCTTTCGTCCCACAAGGTCGCGGATGTGACAAGTGCCGGATTAAACCAAATGAAAGAGCCATTCCAACCTTGCCTCGTCCAGACCCAGCAGCATAGGCTGGAGAAACAAGAGGAATCGCGCATAAGCAAATATGATCTGAGTTAAACTTGCGACCGAAACCAACTTCCACTCAGCAACCCCTTTGAGAGGCCCTTGTGAATATCAACGATGATCGATTAATGGACGGATATCAATTGACCGTTGTTCTGGAACCAGACACTTCCAATCCCTCCTTGGCCATCAAAATGAGCCCCTATCTGGAAAACTATCCAATGCCATTTCTCTGCGGGGATGGCACACGTGTCATCGGTGCGACCTGTCAGTCTTGCCGGTCCCGTGAGTCTTCAAATGGCCAAAATGTAACGACTGGATTTTTCTATGTCGAAGGTTTCCCAATCTATATGAATTACTCCATTAATACGGCAATGAGCAACAATGACACAGGCTCCAGTGTTATGCTGAATGGCATAGAGGGCTATAAACGAGCTGACTATATCTATGATAAGAAAATGTCATTGATTTGGGATTTGAATGGGAATGTATCACTGGATTCGGTCAGATCTTCGTTAAATGCTGGATTACGACACCAGGTCGTCTTTAAGGATCGCTATGGATATATTAGAAGCTATCCGGTGGACCTATTTTTCGCCTTTCATGATGATTCCCCGTTCCACATTCTGACTCAAGCCATAGTTCTACCCAGCTTGTTCTTCGATCCACTGCGCATATTCCAGCTTTTGATCGAGAAATTCCAGGATACCGATGTTATCCGAAAGCAGAATTTTGCCATCAATTTTAAGACTAATCAGTACAACACATTCCATAAAATTTTTGCCACCGGCACTGTATCTGATGGCACGGGAGACGCTGATTACAAGACAGATTTTCTAAGGGTATTTGCTTATTAAGCGACAATTGTCCCCAATACGGAAAGCGGGAAGAGCGCAAACTCTTCCCGCCACGCTGTTAATTCGAATCTGGCGATATCACTGAGAGATAAGGCGCTACTGCCTTTTCACTTGCGCCAAATGGGCCAGGCACCGCACGAACCACCGGGGGCAGGCTTTTTAAATATACGGCTAAGGCCGCAGCGTCGTCATCCGTGAGGGCGGAATAGGACCGCCAAGGCATAGCCGGGGCCAATTCACGTCCATCCGGTCGCTCCCCGTGCCGAAACGCAGCAATAATCTGAGCCTCAGACCAATTTCCCAAACCAGTTTCAGCATCTGGCGTCAGATTGGAAGGAAAGAACACCCCCAGTCCCGGCACCTGAAATCCAATCGTGCCACCGCTCAATGCATGCTCAAAATCCGGCTGTCCGATCATGGCACCGGGCGTATGGCACCCGCCACAATCCATAATCCGCGCCAGATACGCCCCACGTGCAACTACATCTTCTGCAGCGTTAACAGAACCGACAACACTAAAACTCACGACACTAAACAAAGCCCCAATTGCCCATCCAAGACGACTTTGTAGTTTCATTCATTTAAACTCCATTGGTTGCGATGCGCATATATATACTGCGCCTGACTTAGTGAAAATACAGATTTTATGGGGTCTAATCAGACTATTACTGTGCAGGCTGGACCGATCGAACGCGATCAATCTTGCCCAGAATATCCTGGATGGCCTGAACATTGGCCAGGGTCGCGTCAAATGCGGCGCTGCCCCATTCTTCGGACAAGCTGCCTTGAGGGACTAGGTTGGATTGTTGCAACGTCCCCAGCACCTTGCCGGTCGCATCCATCAGCCACCAACGGATGGTGATTTCCTCTACCCCGTCTTTTGGTTCCCCCTGAAGAACAGATCCGGCCAACAGTAAAGTTGCTTTATCAGCCATATCCGCAATGACCACACCCGCCTCTTTCAAAACAGCAGTCATAGCCTTGGCGAGGGCCGTATTCCCATCCCCCGGCGCACCATCCACACCGACAACGGCGACACTGCGCGGCCCTGTCTCCCCCGACAAGACCATTGCATTTGGGCGCAGCGCGTTTGCTACCAAATCAGCCCCCTTCTTTGCTAATTCCTGGATCAACAGAGGATAACCCTGCTGATAGGCAGTGCGCGTTGCCGGCATTTCTACCTGTACCAAGGCAACTTGATGCCCCTGATGGTCGGTCAGCCACCAATCAACCTGTGCTGTACCGTCTTGCCAATGGGCCTTACCCTCCAGCAACAAGCCATTGGTCAGGGCCCCACCGGCCGTGGCGGGAACCTCCTGGTCAATCAGGGCCTCTACCAGAGCTTCTGTCAAAGGCCCAGACAGGCTGGGATCAGCCCCTTCGATTGGAATGACAGTAACCCCAGCTCCGTCCGGGATCGCCAATAAGGGGTTGGACACCTTGGTCGACGGAGTTGAGTGAAAAGGTTGAGGAATCGGGCCGCATGCACCAAGCAGACTCAAGCCGAGCAGCCACACAAAGCACCCGCGCTTAAACAAGGCAGGATACCAACAGCAAGAGGAAGAAAACCACCACCATCTGGATAAGCCAAGGCATTGGCGCTGATTACTCCCTTTATCCTACAGACACACCATGTCCAGTGGGCTGCGCGAAACAGTATTTGACCCAGTTTCATTCAGGATCGAACTGCGCCCCAGACACATGGCCAGCCCCTTGTCGGAATTGACAATGATGATATGGATGAAAAACGCCATATTGGAAGCCAGCACGACGGGATTATCCGCATAGAACATCGGATAATCCATCCAGCAGGGCGTAAAGCGTGCGCTCATCCCATAGCCACAGGCATTCAACCGATGCTCCCGCAGACCATAGGAATCCAGCACCGTCGCATGGGCCTGAAACACATCGCCCATCGTATTACCCGGCTTCAGTGTAGCCTCACATTCCAGCAAGGCGGCTTTCCCGGCCTCATACATATGCAGATGTTCCGGCTGGGGCTGGCCGATGATAAAGGTATTCATCATAGCCGCATGATAGCGACGATAGGATCCCGCCCATTCCAATGTCAGTTGGTCATTTGGCGACAATGTGCGACGACCTGATTTATAGCGGCACAACAGGGCATCCCGGTCCGATCCGATGATGAATTCATTGCCCGCATAATCGCCGCCGCCTTCAAACACTGCCCCTTGCATCCGCGATAGGATCAGCCCCTCATCCACACCTGCTGCCGTGACGGCAACTGCGGCATCATAGGCATCATCCGCCAATTCCCCGGCGCGTCGAATACAGTCCAGCTCTGCGTTACTTTTCACAATGCGCTGCTGGCTGATCAGATCATTGGCGGCAACAAGGGTGCAAAACCCGTCCAATGCCGCTTCAACCTGTTTGCCACGATGGGCGGTCAGGCCAGCCGCTTCATATTCAACGCCCAATTTCTTGCCGCGCACGCCATAACTGTCCAGCAGATCGCGCAGTTGCAAGGCAGGCTGAGCACCCTCTTTGTCGACCCAGATGTGAATATCTTCGATGACACTGGTATGCTGCGCCTGGCGCAGATCAGGTGCTCGGGTCAGCAGGAAGAACTTCCCATCCGCGCCGAGATAGAATGCCTGAAAGAAGCAGAAGCCAAATGTGTCATAGCCGGTCAGCCAATACATACTTTCCTGTAAAAAGATCAGCATGCCATCCAGCCCCTGCGTCTGCATCGCATGGCAGGCTTTGGCACGGCGGGCGGCAAGTTCTTCAACACTGAAATGGACGGCCATGGCGAACTCTCCTCTACGGCATCAGGGCGATTGCAGACAGTAACCGGCCATAGTCAATGGAACCATCCGCATTGCGCTCCTTTCGATGCGTCGCGCGACGGAAACTGTAGAAGCGATTAGGATCTGCATAGGTATCTTCATCGATATGCCCAACCTGCCCGACACCGCTGGCGCGCATCCGGTCCAGCACAAAACCCGGCAGGTCGAACTGAAAATGCCCGGCCTGAGAAGAGGTTTCGAAAAACCGATCCATGGCGGCATCCTGCGCCATAAATTGTGCATAAAATTCCGGCCCAACCTCATAGGAGGATTGATGGATACAGGGGCCCAGAACCGCCGTGATATTCGATCGGTCCGCCCCTAAATCTTCCATTGCCATAACGGTTGCCGCCACAACACCCCCAATCGCTCCCTTCCAACCGGAATGGCAAGCACCAATGACGCCCGCTTTATCATCGGCGAAAAGGACAGGCGCGCAATCGGCCGTCGCGATCCCGAGAGCCAGACCAGGTCGGTCCGTCACCATACCATCCGCCTTGGGCAGTGCGTCGGGGTCAAATGGCTTGTCCGCAACCACGACATCGGGGCTGTGAATTTGATAAAGCGTGTTTAATGCGGTTGCGGGCAGATCCAAGGCCGCCATCGCCCGTGCCCGGTTCTCGGCAACCATAGCCTGATCGTCAGCGGACCCCAGTCCGATATTCAACCCTGCAAAAATCCCAGCGCTGACGCCACCCTGCCGCGTGAAAAATCCATGTCGAACCCCGTCGATCTGACTAAGGGCATCATCGCGAAGAGGCTGCGGCGCGTTGGGCATAGATCAGGCAGGCTCCAATCCTGGTAAGGGCGGCGTATTTGGGCCGGCAAGGCCCAGCACTTTGAACAGAGTGCCCATACCATCGGCACCGATCAAGCGGTCCCGTGCAATTTCAATCTGTTTCGCGCCGGGACCTGCGGCGGCCTTCATCAGATTTTGGGCCCGAATCTCAATCCCCAAACCGCGCAGGAAATCCCCCTGAGTCATCAAGGGCGACACGCGCGCCCCCCCTTGCGCGGCGGCATGGGCCAGCGCGGTGAAATCAACATGGGCGGTCAAATCTGCATCACCCGGTGTTTCCAGAACACCGCAGGGCTTATGCGCCTTCACCGCCTGCAGGGTGTCTCCGGTGGCTGGACCGGAATAACCATAATCGATGACCAGCCCTGCCCCACCCTGTATGGCCAATCGTTTACCCAAATCACCGGCAATGCGCCAAGCCAGCGGGGCGAGTTCTACGACACGCCCAACCTTGGCCCGATTGTGTAGGTTCTTATCAATCAGTGACTCTATGACGCTGGGGCCAGGGGACAGGGTCAGTGCCAGCGTATGGTCATTGGGATTGATCGCCAGCAATCGTTCGCGCCACCCCCCCTCCACTCGCTGAATCTGGCGGATCGGTAGGGCGTCAAAGAATTCATTCGCAACGATTATCAGCGAGGCATCATCGGGCAGGGTCGCGATATCATTGTGCCAGGAGACCGGCACCGGGGCCCGTTCCAGGCTACGCGCCTGCACGTCGCGCAGAACCGGGCTGGTTTCCACCAAATGCAAATCACTGGCTTTCAGGAAACCCGGCAGACGCTTTCCAGCCCGCAACATATCTGCTGACAATGTGCCCCGCCCCGGACCAATTTCGACCAAATGCAATTTGTCCGGCGCGCCCATCTGCTGCCAGACCTCTGCACACCACAGGCCAATCAACTCCCCAAACATTTGGGAGATTTCAGGGGCAGTGGTGAAATCCCCCGCGCGCCCAAAGGGGTCACGGGTGATGTAATATCCAAACTGGGGATGGCCCAGCGCATCCCCCATAAAATCAGCAATGGTCAACGGGCCTTCATGCAGAATACGTCGGCGAAGATGCTCCTCACAGGGCGTCATATAGGCAGAAACCGGTGTCTGATTGGGCATAGAATACGGAACCGTCACTTGGTTTGTTGAGCCTTTTTAGGGAAAGTGGACAACGGCGCGCGCTGCAAGGCCCGATACACCAGATAGGCACCACCCAACAACATGGGTAATGACAACCACTGGCCCCAGGTGGTGCCGAAAGGTAGTGTTTGCATCAGAACCTCCGGCTCGCGGAACAATTCACCCACCATCCGGGCGCAGGCATAGCCGATCAGGAACACGCCAGACTGCAGGCCTGGACGTGCCAATCCGTTAAAGCGATACAGAATGATCACCAGAATGGTCAGCAGCAACACACCTTCCATCCCGCATTCATATAACTGGCTGGGATGGCGCGGCAACAAGTCGCCGGAATGGGGAAAAGCAATTGCCCAAGGCACATCGGTAACACGCCCCCAATGCTCCCCATTGATGAAATTTGCGATCCGCCCCAGCATGATGCCGAACGGCGCCACGGTGCAGACGATATCGGTCAGGGAAAACAGCGGAATCTTGTTCATCCGGGTAAAGAGCAGCATCGCTGTAAGGACGCCCAGCACCCCACCATGGAACGACATCCCCCCCTTCCAGACCATCAGAATCTGGATCGGGTCTGCGAAGTAGGCAGCCGGGTGATAAAACAGCACAACGCCCAAACGCCCGCCGACAATTACTCCAATCACCGCCCAATTCAGAAAACGATCAACATGGTCGGGCTGAATGGCTTGCGGGCTTTTCGCGGCCAGCCGCATGCCCCAGCGCCAACCAACAATCAACCCGACGATATAGGCCAGAGCATACCAGCGCAGATCAAACGACCCGATTGAGAAAATTACCGGATCCAAATCATGTATCCAGACGCTTTGTTCCATAACCTGTGGCCTTTATTCAGCGGTAGGGGTCGTCTGTCGCCAGATAATCGCGAATATAAGAGGCAACACCTGATTCCAGTGTTTTTGAGGGCAGGGTATAGCCCGCCTGCACGATACGGTCCATGCGCGCCTGTGTGAAATATTGATAATGACGGCGAATTTCCTCTGGCGTGTCGCGCCAATCAATGGCTTCAGGCAGGTCCAGTGCAGCAAACACAGCTCGAGCGAGGTCCAGAAAACTGCGGGCGGTGCCGGATCCACAATTGAAAATACCGGATACCGGTTCATTATCATACAGCCAAAGCATCATATTGACGCAGTTACCTACCCAGACGAAATCACGCATTTGTCCGCCGTCGTCATAATCTGGATGGTGAGAGCGAAACAGCGTTGCACGCCCGGTCTCCTGAATCTGTCCAAAGACCTGATGCACGACAGAGCGCATGCCGCCCTTGTGATATTCATTCGGGCCATAAACGTTGAAAAACTTCAATCCAGCCCATTGGGAGGGTGTCGCCCCTTCCGCAGCCAATCGTCTGGCATTACAGTCGAACAGTTGCTTTGACCAACCATATGGATTCAGCGGGCGCAACGCAGCCAGGGCATTGGGATCGTTATCATCGTCAAACCCCAGTGCCCCATCGCCATAGGTCGCAGCCGAAGACGCATAAATAAAGCGAACATCGTTTTCCGCACACCAGTACCAGAGCTTCATGGATAGAGTGAGATTCGTCTGCAGAATGGCATCAACATCCGTCTCTGTCGTCGCAGAGATCGCCCCCATATGGAAGATACAGCGCACTGATCCGCTGTTCTCATCCAGCCAATCCAGCAGGTTTTCTGGAAGGATGGTCGCGATAATGGAATGCTTGGCAAGATTCTTCCATTTATTGCCATGCTCAAAGCGATCACAAACAGCGATCTGTTGCTGCCCGCGCGCTGCTAAAGCCGCTACGAGGTTAGAGCCGATAAAGCCCGCACCACCGGTCACAAGGATCATTCGGCTCTCCTAACCTGAACCACTGAAAACGAGCTACCTACATAATCCCCAAGACCCGCCCCCGCAACCATTGCCCCCCATCATTGCCCCCCATCATTGCCCCTCGCCATTGCTTTGGGCCATGATCGAGAATATGTATAAGTCTGGTAGTTCATCGCAATTCAGGAGCCCCGATCATGCAAACCAAAGGCAAATTCTTCGACGATGTCGCAAAAGTGGCTGGCGGGGCTATGGGCACACTGGGCGGGATGAAACAAGAAGCAGAAGCCGCCGTTCGCCAACGGGTTGAACGATTGCTGTCCGACATGGATTTGGTCCCCCGCGATGAATTCGATGCCATGGCCGCTGTCGCTCGCCGTGCTCGGGAAGAACAAGAGAAACTGGCCGTGCAGGTCACGGATTTAGAAGCACGCTTGGCAAAGCTGGAAAAAGCATCGGGCACCAAGCAGGCCGCACCTGCCAAGAAAGCCCGCGTCAAAAAGACCACTGTCAAGGCGAAGGCGACCAAGTCCAGCCCAAAAGCTGCTTCCTAAGCGGATTTCGCCGCAACGAAGACCGCAGCCCCGGTCAGGCATCCTGCTGCCGTGCGATTAAGCAGCCGCAATGCCCGGGGTGTGCGTAACAAGGTCCGTGCCCGCCCGGCCAGGATGACATAGGGCAACAGGACGAGCATCAATACGATAAAGGTCAGGCCAATCAGAAGCCCTAAGTCAAAGGCCGAAACGCTTCGCAGGTCGACAAAAGTCGGCAACAGCGCAAGATAAAACACAATCACCTTTGGATTCCCCAACGAAATCGCCAAGCCTCCCAGAAAGCTGGCGATGGGACCTTGTGCTTTCTGAGTCTGGAACTGGCTTGTCTCTGGCTTGGCCTGAAAGAATTTCCAGGCCACAAACAGCAAATAGGCGGCGCCGAGATATCGAATGATCGTAAATACCATCCCGAAAGTGCTGGCGATATAAGCTAGGCCCAATACCGCGGCCGTCAGATACACCACATCCCCCAGTGCCATGCCCAACATCATCGGCAGGGTGGGACGGTAGCCAGCCCCCAAAGATCGTGCCACAAGCGCGATCACGCCGGGACCGGGAATAGCGACGGCAATCGCCAACGCAACCGCATAGGTGACATATCCAGAGATTTCCATCGCCCAAAATCCTCTTTGAATTTCAATCAGTCTATAACGTAAGGTGCCCCGGTATGAAAGTACCGGGAGGCTTATGGAGGGGTTATGGAAAAACGACGTGGAGGCAGAAAATTAAGATCCGTGGCAGCGATTGCCCGGCAACCCAATTATCGACATTTGCGTCATCCCTTCACTCAGCAATCAGTTTTCTCAGAGGAAACCATTGCCGCCATCCATAACAAGGCCCTGCGGGTTATAGAAGAATTGGGGATGAAAATCCTGCATGTGGAAGCGAGAGACCTGCTGCAAAATGCCGGTGCCTTGATCGATCCAGACACGCATATGGTGCGCATTGGGCGAGAGATCGTTGAGGCCGCCCTAAACACCGCGCCGAAATCCTTTCAGATGCGCGGTGCCAACCCCGCGCGATATCAACAGTATGAGCCGGGTGCGATGCTGTTTGCGGGCGGTGCTGGTTGCCCAAACGCCACCGACTTGATCAGGGGACGACGCCCTGGATCTTTAAGGGATCTGGAGGAGATCACGAAACTGGTCCAGTCATTTGATGTGCTTCATATGTTTGGGCCAAATGTCGAACCGCAGGACGTGCCCAGCAATTTACGTCATTACGCGACATTAAAAACCCAATTGGCTTTTGGTGATAAATTAATGTTCGTCTATGCGCGCGGTCGCGCCCAAGCGCAGGAGAGTTTCGAACTGATCCGCCTCGCTCTTGACCTCAGTGACGCAGACTTCGATAGCGCTGTTTGGGCATCCACTGTGATCAATACAAATTCTCCCCGCCAAATTGATATCCCGATGGCAGAAGGCATTATTGATTTCGCCCGCGCCAATCAATTGAGCATTATCACCCCCTTTTGTCTGGCGGGGGCCATGGCACCGGTCTCCATTGCCGGGGCCCTGGTGCTGCAACATGCCGAGGCTCTGTCTGCCATAACCCTGGCGCAGGTCGCGCGCGCTGGTGCTCCAGTCAGCTATGGTGGATTTGGCTCGAATGTAGATATGAAGTCGGGCTCCCCGGCCTTTGGCACACCGTCCCATATGCAAATGACCATCGGCTCAGGGCAATTGGCGCGTCATATTGGCCTGCCCTGGCGTTCAGCCGCCGGCTCCGCGTCCAATACCAATGACATGCAGGCGGCTGGTGAAAATCATATGGGACTTTGGGCCGCAATGATGGGACATGCGACGCTGACCGTCCATGCCGCAGGATGGCTGGAAGGCGGGCTGACATTTGGTTATGAAAAATTCATCAATGATGTGGAGGCCTTGCAAACCCTAGCCGAATTGTGCGCCCCCTTGCCGCAGGACGATGACAGTCTGGCCTGGGATGCAATCAGTGATGTCCAGCCCGGCGGTCACTTTTTTGACACGGCCCATACCATGTCGCGCTTCAGCACCGCCTTTTATGCGCCCCTTGTTGCCGATTTGCGGAACTTTGGAACATGGTCCGACTCTGGTGCCGTAACATCCGCCGAGCATGCCACAAAAATCTGGCAGCAGCGTCTGGCTGACTTCACCCCGCCACCAACGGCTGCAGATTCCTGTGACCGCATTGCTGCCTATATTGAAAACCATACAAAGGCCGGTGGCGCAGCACCGATCGGGGGGTAACGCCCGCCTTAATGCTCAGCATTTCGCAGCTTTGCGGGTGGCAATCCATATTCCTCTTTCAAGCGACGTGTCAGGTGGGATTGACTGGAAAACCCAACCTGAAAGGCGATTTCTGAAATGGGCATCTGCGTCTCCCTTAGTAACTGAACGGCCTGGGAGAGGCGTATTCTCATCAGATACGCATTCGGGGTTTCACCGGTTGTGGCCTTAAACTTTCTGGCAAAATGATAGGGGCTGAAACCGGCAATCTCCGCCATGTCGTTCAGGCGAATTTTCTCATTCAAACGGGACAGCAGGTATTGTTTGATTTTGCTTACTTCCCGTTCCTTCAGGCCCGCCCGCAAAACCGCAGTGTTCTGAAGAGCCGTTCCTTCAACAACCCTCAATAATCCCTGGATCAAAACGATGGCCCGCGCGTCCATTTCCAACGTTGTTGGCGGACACAGCGTGTCTTTGGCACGTTCCAGATAGGTCATAATATCCCGCTGCCATGTGATATCCACTAGACCAAAAAAGTCTTCTTTTGGCTGCTTCTGAGACGTAACAGACACTGTCTCTAACGCCGCATCCAACAGGGATTGTTGGAAATAAAGATGCGCATATTCAACCGCACCATTGCCTAAGGACCGGAAACTTCCCCCACTGCCTGGCAATTGCAACGAAATGGAACCAGTTCTGGCAAGCTGTGTTGATTCATTACGATCAGCACGCTGCACGGGGGACCCCGAAATATGATAGGTGAGCACAGAGTGTGACACACCTGCGAAATCTGCCTCCTCCCCCAAAATGCTTCGGTGGCGCACAACGGGCATATCCCAGGCATCACCCAAGCCATAAATTCTCGGCAAAGGGTCTACTGTGATCCGCCGATAGGCCAGACAATGCTCTGGTTCTTCTGTGAAGGCGTGTTTTCCCATGCCGTTAAGCTCTTCTTGTACAAAACCGTCACAAATTATGATCGGTTAAAAAGCAAAATCGTGCAAAACCAGATCGTGGGATTATAGAAGATATGGTTTGGGAAGTATGTAAAGACTTCGTCGGAAACAGTAACCCCACTTACCAACCGACAAACGGATAGCACATAATGACCCAAAAG
>JARGPE010000005.1:27149-38966 GCA_029212835.1 Alphaproteobacteria bacterium
GCCAAATCATCTTTATTGATCATCAACCGCAAATGGCTTTCGGCGTTCAATCAATTGACCGCCAAGTGCTTAAAAATAATACGGTTGGATTGGCGAAGGCTGCGAAGATCTTCAACATCCCAACGACCATTACGACCGTCGAAACAGAGAGCTTTTCTGGGCACACCTATCCCGAACTATTAGCTGTCTTTCCTGAGACCCCTCTGTTGGAACGCACCTCCATGAATTCCTGGGATGATCAGAAGGTGCGCGATGCCTTGGCAACGAATGGCCAGAAGAAAGTCGTCGTGTCTGGTCTTTGGACGGAAGTCTGCAACAACTCATTCGCCTTCTCCGCAATGCTGGAGGGGGGATATGAGATCTACATGGTGGCTGACGCCTCCGGCGGCACTTCAGCCGATGCGCATAAATATTCCATGGATCGTATGGTCCAAGCTGGCGTTGTGCCGGTGACGTGGCAACAGGTCCTGCTGGAATGGCAGCGCGATTGGGCGCGTCGGGATACCTATGATGCCGTTATGGACCTGGTGAAGGAACATTCCGGTGCCTACGGTATGGGCGTCGATTATGCCTATACCATGGTTCACAAGGCCCCGGAACGGGTCCCCCACGGTGATCGACTGGCACCAGTTCCCGCGAAGTAACCGTCGCCCATTTCTTTGAAACAAGCCGCGCAGCATTGGCTGTGCGGCTTTTGGAGGCATCATGAAGATGTATATCATCGCAATCGCCGTTGGGCTATTGGTTGGCATTATTTATGGGGTGTTGAACGTCCGTTCTCCCGCACCGCCAATTGTGGCGCTGGTTGGACTGTTGGGCATTTTGGTTGGGGAACAAATCCCACCCCTGGTCAAGAAAATGATCAGCGAGCAAACAGTATCTCTCTCAGTCATCAAAGAAACTTGTGCCAATCACATGTTCGGCGCCCTGCCCGAGCGTCATGTTGAAACCGATAAGAACGATCACAATCCGCCTAAGACCGTTGGTTGAGTGATCCACTGTTTTAAAGGGACGAAAACATGACAGCGCCTGATACGATCCTGATCAATGGCAAGTTCGCGACGTTGGACCCGGCAAATCCCGCGCCCGAAGCTGTTGCAATTACTGATAAATATTTTTCTGCCATCGGGGATGCTTCCGAAATCCTAAACAGCGCTGGACCATCCACAAAGGTCATCAATTTGTCGGGCCGTCGGGCCATTCCCGGCCTATGCGACAATCACATTCATGTCATCCGCGGGGGGCTGAATTTTAACATGGAACTGCGTTGGGATGGCGTCCCCAGCTTGGCCGACGCCATGCGCATGTTGCGCCATCAGGTCGATATCACCCCACCCCCGCAATGGGTTCGGGTCGTTGGCGGTTTCAGTGAACATCAATTTGCCGAAAAGCGGTTGCCGACCCTGGATGAAATCAACGCCGTCGCGCCTGACACGCCGGTCTTCATTCTGCACCTATACGACAGGGCTTTGTTAAACGCCGCCGCTTTACGTGCGGTGGGATATACGAAAGACACACCAAATCCGCCGGGTGGGGAAATCCAGAGGGATGCCGCAGGCAATCCAACAGGATTGCTGATTGCCAGTCCCAATGCAGGGATTCTTTATGCGACCCTGGCGAAGGGACCGACTTTGCCGTTTGACTATCAAGTCAATTCAACCCGCCACTTCATGCGGGACCTGAACCGACTTGGCGTCACCTCCGTGATTGATGCCGGGGGTGGGTTTCAGAATTACCCCGATGACTACAAGGTTATCCAACAACTGCATGATGAGGGTCAGCTAACCTTACGGATTGCCTATAACCTGTTCACGCAGAAGGCAAAGGAAGAGAAGGAAGATTTTCTGCGCTGGACCAAGGAGAACAAATATCAACAGGGCGATGATTATTTCCGCCTGAATGGTGCTGGAGAAATGCTGGTTTTCTCAGCCGCAGATTTTGAAGATTTCCGGATGCCCCGCCCAGACATGGCCCCGGAAATGGAAGGGGAATTGGAAGATGTTATCCGCATTCTAGCCCAGAACCGATGGCCGTGGCGTTTGCATGCAACCTATGACGAAACCATCTCCCGCGCCCTGGATGTGTTTGAAAAGGTCAATAAGGATATTCCGTTGGAAGGAATCCATTGGTTCTTTGACCATGCAGAGACAATTTCAAAGCGCTCCATTGATCGGGTTGCGGCGCTGGGGGGAGGAGTCGCTGTTCAGCACCGGATGGCCTATCAGGGCGAATATTTTGTGGAGCGTTATGGTGCCACCGCTGCAGAGGCAACACCGCCCTTTAAGGCAATTTTGGATGCCGGCGTGGAGATCTCGGCCGGAACCGATGCAACCCGCGTGGCGTCTTATGATCCGTGGGTTTCGCTATCCTGGCTGGTGACGGGGCGCACCTTGGGGGGAAGGCGTTTGTATCCCGATGCAAATTGCCTGGACCGCGAGACGGCTTTACGTATGTGGACAGAAAAGGTCACCTGGTTCTCAAACGAAGAAGGCAAGAAGGGGCAAATCAAGATTGGACAACTGGCCGATTTGGCCGTTCTGGATCGGGACTTCTTTTCCATCCCCGGCAATGAAATTCGCCAGACGACATCTGTGCTGACGCTCTTGGGTGGGCGGGTGGTTTGGGGATCGGAAGAATTTGGGGCCCTGGCACCACCGCCGCCCAAAGCCATGCCAGATTGGTCACCGGTCAATTCCTTCGGGGGTTATCACAAGGAAGCATCCGTTCCCAACACTGTGCAACGAGCTGCCGCAACCTCGTGTGACTGTGACATTGGCTGTGCCTTGCATGGTCATGATCATGCCCAGGCCTGGACGGCATCCGCCCCCGTTTCCGACCTGAAATCCTTCTGGGGGGCCTTGGGATGTGCCTGCTGGGCGGTATAACATGGCATCAAATTCGGTAATGTCTCCAATTAATACTCTGTTGGAAAACAAAGTGCTGCGATGGGTCGCCCTGGTTCTTTTGACCTGTCCATACTGGACCAGCGGCATTGCCAAATTGACCGCCTTCTCTGATGCAATGGCAGAAACGGCAGGGATGGGCTTGCCAGCACCAATGCTGATCACGGCTCTGATAATTCTGGTGCAATTGCTGGGCTCGCTGTCTCTTATTATCGGCAGGTTTGTTTGGTTGGGGGCGGGTGCTTTGGGGGTCTTTACCTTCCTGGCAACTTTGATCGCTCATAATTTTTGGAACGCCCCACCGGAAGAATCCACGCGTCAATTCATTACCTTTGCGGAGCATATGGGGTTGATTGGCGGTCTGATGGTTGCCGCCATCCTGGCCCGAATGAGGGAAATTCTCTGATATGCCCGCCTTCCGCGCAAACCTTCTTCTGTCTTTAATTCTGGCCTTTCTGTCGGGCTATATTGATACGGCGGTTTTCGTGCATATGGGTGGATTGTTCGTCGCCCATGTAACGGGGAACTTTGTTCTCCTAGGCGCGACCGTTGCGGGGGTGGAAAGTGTCGGACATGGTAGTTCAACCGTGCTGCAATTGATTTCCTTCCCCTTATTCTTTGTTTCTGCCGCGCTTGCAGGCAGTGTTTCCGGACACTTGTCAAAAGACAATCAATCTCTGCTCTTGCTCTTCCTTTCTACGCTGCTGATCACAGGGATTGGGGCTGCGTGTCTGAGCCCATCCATACCCGATACCATCGCCTCCATGGGCTTGGTGGTCGCGATGGCTTGGCTCAACGCGGCCCATCGGCTTGATAGTCGGCTGGGCGCGCCCTTTACAGTAATGACCGGCAATGTGACCAGCATTGCGCTGGAATTGGCCTATACGCTGAAGATTGGCAAACGTGAAGAGACGCCCAACACGACCAAGCCCAATCCTTCCCCAAAATTTCGCATGCTGTATCTGGTTTTAAGTTTTGCGGTCGGTTGTGCCCTGGGTGCACTGTCTCAGCGTGCATATGGGTTAGAAGCCATGCTATTGCCCGGTATCGTGTTGGTCTTGGGATTATTGAGTATAACCCTGCGCCGTCCCTGAACAATTTTCACCGTCGGGTAAGTTCACAAACACGTCCTTCCGTAAAGTAGCGACTTTTTTACAGCAAATATCTTTATTTGAGAATGATTATCATTATTATTAAACTCTCAATACGAATTACTGCGGCGACCCTTACTTAGGGTCAAAAGTGGGTAATTCGCCACAAAATTTTAAGCCGGTATAATCTACTGCCGAGAAGGAAATGAAATGAAAAAGAGTGCCACAGTCGCGCTTCTGGCGTTATCCGTTTTTGCCCAAAATCCAGTCTATGCCGCTGGACCGTCAATCCATGTTGAACTGAATAAAACCGAGCCCAATGGCGATTCCTGCCGTGTTTACATGGTGGTCGAGAATAAGGGTGAGCAAGCGCTGGAAACACTGAAACTGGATTTAGTTTTGTTTGATAACGATGGCATTGTCGCCAAGCGCCTGGCAGTGGAAACAGCCCCCCTACCCGCAGGTAAAACCGGATTGAAAATGTTCGACATTGCCAACATGTCCTGCCCCTCGTTGGGTCGGATGCTGCTGAACGATGTTTTGAGCTGCAATGATGCCAACGGCCCCGTGGCTGATTGTTTGGCAAATGTCGAACCGTCGGCGAAAGGCGATCTGAGCTTCATCAAATAATCGCCTCTGCCTAAGTTTGAAAATCAGGCCCGTGGCCGCTTCTTGCGGGCGCGGCGCTTGATCCACCACATTGAGATACCAGTGATCGAAAACAACAACGGTAACAGTCCGGATACAAAAACTAAGCCATTCCAGATTGGTCCCAACCCCCTACCGGCATGAAGTGGCCGCTGCCAGGCTACTGCTGTATCGACCCGGCCCAAACTGCGTGGATCTTCAATCTTAGTGATGACCTGTGTCCAAGGATCAATCATCACCGTCACCTTTGGCGCGCCATCTGACGCCCCTGGCACATTGTATTGAACCCGCAAAGGCTGACCGGGTCTGAACGGCATCATCGCTGCCACGAACTCCGCCCCCGATACAGCGTTGTCGGCGAGGCGCACTGCCGCATCCAATCCCATCTCCGTCAACCCGTCCACAGGTTCCACTCGCGGAGTTGAAGAGACAGACCTTTCATCCATCAAGACGGTCTCCATCAGATTGGCGACAGAATTTGGAAAGGCGATATAGACGCCCGTGAAGCTGACGATGGTAAAAACCGTCAAGGTCCAGAAACCGATGGCCCCATGCAGATCGCGATGAAGGCGCAAACCACGCGCCCCGCGTTTAATAGTCAGAGCTGCCCATAATTTGTGCGGACGAGGCCACCAGATAATCAGCCCCGATCCGCACAGGAACAGCATAATCACCCCCAGCCATCCAACGATCGGTCGGCCAATCCCGCCTGAGATCAGTGCGTGGCTGTGAATATCATGCATAATCCCAGTCAAGGCACTGCGACCGCCGCCAACATCCCCCAGAATATCCAGCGTCGCGGGATCAATTGCGATACTTTTTACCCGTGGATCGCGAAACCCTGCACCGTCAGGGGCGACACGGGCAACAGCAGGGTCTCCAACATCTTCCGGCATTCTCAACATGCGCAGACTAAATCCATCTGGCGCAGACTCTGCCGCAGCGGCCACGATTTCACTGGAGGGGCGCGCCGGACCATTCGATAGTTCGAAGGTGGAACCGCCTAACAGAAGGGCATCAATTTCATCATGATACATCAGATAACTGCCGCTTAATCCCAACAGTACCAGCGGCGCACATAAAATAAGACCAAACCACAAATGTATTTCGGCAAGTAGCCAGCGAAGCCCCTTACCTGCAGCTTTCTTAGAAGCCTTTACGGACGTTGTGCTTCGATTGTTTTGTACCGTATCAAGGTTGCTCATCGTGCTTAAAGCTCCGCCCATTGCCGCAGTAAATTGTGATAAATCGCTGTCAGTTCTGTGATGCTTGGATGGTCCGGATGATCCCGGCCTAGTCGCTGGATCGATTGATCCATATCGAACAAGATCGTCCGCTGCCCATCATCTCGGACCAGGCTTTGCATCCAAAAAAAGGAACATACACGAGCGCCCCGTGTGACAGGACGCACATGATGTAGACTGGTCGAGGGATAAAGGATCATATCTCCCGCACCCAGCTTCACCGAATGGGCACCATAGGTGTCTTCAACCACCAGCTCGCCGCCGTCATAATCTTCTGGCGCACAGAGAAACAAAGTCGCCGATAGATCCGTGCGAATTCGCTCATTCGTGCCTGGAATTTGGCGAATGGAATTATCCACGTGATTGCCGAAGCTATGCCCGCCAGCATAGCTGTTGAACAAAGGCGGGAAAATTCGCTTTGGCAAAGCCGCCGAAATAAATAGAGGATGGCTGTTCAAGATTGATAAAATAGCATCACCAATCTGGCGCGCGATCGGATGCCCTTCAGGAATCTGTCTGTTGTTTTTCACTTGTGCAGATTGCGGACCCGCCGTCACCCGACCATCTACCCATTCTGCAGCATCAAGATGCTTTCTGCATTCGGCAACCTGGTCCAGGTCCAACACTCTTGGAATCTGCAACATCATAATTAAAATCTCCAACCGACCCCCTGCATGACGCAGGAGGTCGGGTATTTCCGTCGTTAGAATTTGAAGCTGGAGGACAATACGACTGACCGACCCGGTCCTACCGTTGCAAAATGCGCTTGATACGGTTTGATGTAATAGGTCGTGTCAAAGACATTGTTGACGTTCAGGCGAAGATCCACATCTTCGTGCACCGCATATGTCGCGACCGCATCAAACAACCAATAAGCCGGGACCTTTTTGTCATTTGCAGTGTTGGCATAGCGATGCGAGACATAGGTTGCCCCCCCACCCATATTCAAATCAGACGTGATGTCATAGGTTGACCAGATGCTCATGCTATGGGCTGGGACATTGGGGATTTTGTTTCCATCACTCGTCCCAATTGGACCGTCATCAACGATTTCTGAATCCATGAAGGTATAACCGCCAAAGACATGCCATTGATCCGTGACATCTCCAGAAACTCCAAGCTCAACTCCATTAACAACCTGCTCTCCCGCCAAGGTTTGGGCGGCCCCACGACCGGGTTCCAAGGCAACACGCGCATTGGTTTTTTCTGTCCTGAACAGGGCTGCCGTGGCCGCCATCCGGTTCTCGAACAGATCCCACTTCGTCCCAATTTCATAGCTACGGGATTCTTCCGGATCCAAATCCGCATTCGATGCGCTGATGTTATCGCCGCCATCGCCTGCAGTGGTTCCTGAGGGTTCCGAGGATGTGCCATAGGAGACATAAATGCTGCCATTCGTGGCGGGCTTGTAGACAGCCCCCAACTGATAGTTAACGAAGGTCGAGTGATTTTTGTTAACGCCGGACTTGGTTTGATAATCATCCAATCGGACACCAAAGTTCAGCAAGAATTGCGGGTCCAATTCAAGCGTATCAAAACCATAGATCGAACGGGTACTGACCATGGTCTTAGTGGAATTGGTGCTAGTTGCAATTGAACCATTCCACGGGTCATTTGGATCTGGGGAGGTAAGGGATGTACAGTTAAAGCCCCCCGCTGCACCGACCCCGCCAACGGAACAATCGCGATTGCCCGTATCAACTGAATAGTTCCGATTTCGGCTGGTTTCGTAGCTTAATTCAATTCCGGTATTGAAGCTGTTCTTGAGACCGAATGTATCAAAGTCTCCAGACAAATCCGTCTGATTGGAAACCACAGTGGTATCTGAATTACGGCTCTTGACCGCTCGCCAGACGCTGCCCTCTGAGATATTGTCCGCCGCACTGTCATTTGGGTTCGTGACGATATAATCATTCTCGGACCAGCTATACCGGGACACGTTTCGCAGCGTCAGGCTGTTGTTCAGCTCATGCTCGAAATCAAGCGTGGCGGAATCCACCTGTGTCTTTTGAAAATCGCGATTGGTCAGACCATAGAAATTATCACGATCCACATCGACAGGCTTACCCGTTGCCGGATCGTAAGGATGGCCATAATCCGGCATATCATCTGTCTGCAGATGATACAGGCTGAGTGTCGCCTTAGTCGTATCATTCAATTGCAGTGCCATGGAGGGCGCAAAACCTAGGCTGCTGGTTGTCACCTCATCCCGACCGGCGACTTCGCTGTCTTCCACCAAAACATTCAAACGGACGGCAGCGCGCTCTGAAAGAACATAGTTCGCGTCACCCGCGGCACGTTTGCTGAACGGCCAACCGACAGAGACATTTCCCGCCAGGAAGTCTTCTTCCAGAGAGGCTTTCTTGGTGACCAGGTTGATGCTGCCGCCTGTTGAACCGCGCCCGCTATAGGCAGAGCCTGGCCCTTTGATGATTTCCACCTGTTCCAGGTTAAACGTATCTCGCGTCTGCGATCCTGTATCACGAAGACCATCGACATAGATATTTCCTTCAGACGAGAAACCCCGAATATTTGGGCGATCTCCACTTGGGGTGCCCCCCTCACCAGCACCCAGCGTGATGCCCGGCGATGTCCTGAGGACTTCATCCAAACTGGTCGCGTTGCGCTGCTCAATGATTTCCTTCGGGATGACAGTGACTGTCTTAGGGGTATCAACCAAAGGGGCGGTGAATTTGTCAGAGGCTGAATTGTCGGTTTTGTAACCGCTGTCTTCTTTCCCCTCGACAGAGATAGGCGCCAGTTGAACAGGTTCACTGCTGGATTGTGTACCTGTTTCCGTTTGATTGTTGGATTGCGCCTGCGCCGGAACAGACAACACACAGGCCAAGAGGGCCCCAATTGCGGTTCCGGCCTTCAGGCGATGACTAAAAGATATTTGCGCAACGTTCACGCCACGCGCAGATAGGTCGTCGTACATGTCTAACAACTCCGATAGCGTCAGGTTTGTTTCAGGTCCTGGCTGGCTGTCAGAGGTGCAAACGGCACGTCTTGGCTGGCTGGTTTGATTTAAGGCACTTACTCTTGAACCCCCACACGATCAGTACACTTTGCTTTTCCGCTGCAAACCGCAATCGACATAGGAATTACCGCGCATTCCCCCTTTTCTTAAATATCTAAAGACGGAAAAAGGATCGGCGTGCGTCTTTAGTAAAATCAGAAGGTTAGTTTTGCAAGTGATAATTATTATCATGCATACTATCGAACGATATGATACGCGGTGTTCCTCGAAGTTATTAAAAGAGACGTTCTTAGAAAATGCTCAAAACCGTAGCTTTCCCCTCCTCAAAACCTGCCATTGGATCTCCCAAACGCATCCTTGGCGCCATATCCCTGATGGTTATGCTGTCGGGGTGCGCGGTGGGGCCAGATTACAAAATGCCGAGCCTGTTCCTGCCAGATCACTGGAGCAGCGCCGAAGAAGTCACCCAAAGCGCGAAAGCACCGGAGCTTTCGGCGTGGTGGCGGCGTTTGAACGACCCCATGCTGAATAAGCTGATCGAAGATGCCGTTGCCGGAAATTTGGATGTCGCTACGGCAAAGGCAAAGGTCCGGGAGGCCCGCGCTGGATATCGGGAAGCCGGAGGCAAACTTCTCCCCTCCTTGAATGCCAGTGGATCTGCATCCCGTTCCAAAAGTGCGTCACGATCTTCCACCAGCAACAGTTCCGTTACGAATACCTTCCAAGCCGGGTTCGATTCCAATTGGGAAATTGACCTGTTTGGTGCCAATCGTCGCAATCTTGAAGCCGCCCAGTATGGCATGGATGCCGCAGAAGAGGACTTGCGCGCAACACTATTGACCCTGATCGGTGATGTGGCCTCCAACTATGCAGAAGCGCGCGGGCTCCAAGCACGGATCACACTGGCACAACAGACCGCTGCCTCTCAGCGGGAAACCGAAAGCCTGATCCGCAACAAGTTTGAAGCGGGTGCGTCCTCAGCCGTTGATATCGCCAATGCCACCGGTCAGGCCAGCAATACAGAGGCGAATATCCCCTCCCTGCAGATTTCCTACACCCAGACGGTCCACCGCCTGAGCGTCCTGACGGGCCGTGCCCCGACAGAGCTTGATAACAGCCTGGACAAGCCGGAACCGATCCCCATTCCAACCTTGCCGATTCCTACAGGGGTTCCCGCTGATATTCTATCTGCCCGACCCGATGTCCGCCTCGCCGAACGGAAACTTGCACAATCGACCAGCCTGATTGGAAAGGCAGAGGCGGCACGCTATCCAAGTATCTCTCTGACCGGTAATATCGGAACATCTGGATCGCGTCTTGGAGACCTAGGAAAAAGCACATCTATCAGTTGGTCCTTTGGGCCATCCCTGTCCCTTCCCATCTTCAATGGCGGCCAGTTAGACGCTGCAGTGGAAGTAGCACAGGCCCAACGCGACCAGTCATACATTGCTCTGCGATCCTCAGTTTTGACCGCACTGGAAGATGTTGAAAACGCGATCATCTCTCTGGCACAGGAACAGATTCGAAATGAGAAGTTGGCGGTTACTGTCGCAAGTTACCGACAATCCGCCTCCCTGCTCCGCATCCTTTATGATACGGGCTCAACCAGTTTTTTGGATGTTCTGGATGCGGATCGCTCACTCTATTCCGCAGAAGACGCCCTGATCTCCAGCAATCTGGCAATTACGACCAGTTACATTGCGCTTAACAAAGCACTGGGCGGGGGATGGGATGGCACCATTAATTCCGAAACACCTGAAATAATTGACACCGACACAGGTCCCCATGCGATCGCGCCGGTTTCCCAAAGGAATATCCAAGAATGATACGCCGTCTGATAACTCTGGTTTTCATCGTCCTTATCGCATCCGGTATCGGATATTATGTAAAAACCAAATACTTTACCGAAGATAAACCGACGATCATGACAGCGGCGGTCTCTCGCGGTGATGTGCGCGACACGGTGTTGGCAACCGGTATTCTGAAACCTGCGAAGTTGGTCGCCATTGGTGCCCAGGTTTCCGGGCGGATTACGGATCTTCATGTCTCACTAGGCCAGAAAATTAAAACCGGTGATCTGATTGCTGAAATCGATTCCGTCACCCAGGTGAATGCACTGAAAACGTCCGAAGCTTCTCTGGCGGATGTAAAGGCCCAGCGCGCGGAGAAAAGCGCCACTTTGACCCAGGCCCAAAGTACGCTGGCGCGCCAAAAGCGGATGATCGCCCAAAACGCGATTTCACAATCCGATTTCGAGGCTGCCGAGGCGGATGTAAAAACCATCAACGCACAGATCGCCGCCTTGGACGCGCGGATTGTCGAAGCCGCCGTTGCCGTGGAAACAGCCAAGGCCAATCTTGGCTATACACAGATTACCGCCCCAATTGACGGAACAATCCTGGCGATTGTCAGCCAGGAGGGGCAGACTGTAAATGCAGCCCAATCCACCCCAACAATTGTCATCGTCGGTCAATTGGATACCATGACCGTGCGCACAGAAATCTCCGAAGTGGATATTGTTCGGGTCGCCCCGGGCCAACGGGTCTTTTTCAACATTCTCGCCGACACGGATCGACGTTACGAAGCAACTTTGGACTCCATTGAACCGGCACCAGAATCCATCCGCAGCGACAGCAGTATCACAACTTCGTCCAGCACCTCGACCTCCACCTCATCCTCCGCAGTGTACTATATCGGTGTCTTCAACACGCCTAATCCTGATGGATTGCTGAGAACCTATATGACAGCAGAGGTGCATATTGTTATCGCTGAGGCGCTTGATGTTCTGACTATCCCTACAGAAGCGTTGGGCCGAAAGGGCAAGGATGGCGGGTATACCGTTAATATCCTGGGAGAGGACGGCCAGATCAGTCCGCGCAAAATCACTATCGGCCTGAATGATAAGTCCATTGTCGAGGTCTTGAGCGGTCTTGAAGAAGGAGAAAAGGTGA
>JARGPE010000235.1:0-4149 GCA_029212835.1 Alphaproteobacteria bacterium
TGCCACGTTTAGACCTACCTTAAGATTATACTGAGATTGCGCGACAACTAACCCCCCTTTGACCGGAAAATCAAAGATTCTAAAGCCTGGGGTGAATACGCCGCGACAATATGGACAGGCAGGTTAAGATAATGGCCAGAACCAGATAAACGACCTGAATGTCAAAAAAGATAAGCAAAATCGAGAAAATCGCCGCATGGGTTATTTCTGCAATGTCGCGATAGGTCGTGAAGGCTGGGGTCATTTCCGTGCGCCGACTGGGCCGACAGGCGCGAAAGAACAGTGAATTTCCGTAGCTATCATTTGCACTCATCGCCATTGCCGCGCACAACAGACCCGCTGCACCAATGATTGGCTGGCTGGCAAAGGCCCAGGCCAGGGCGCATCCGACGGCCCCAACGCCAAAACAGGACATGGCCATTCGGCGAATGCCAATCCGTCGAGAAACCCAGCCCCATAAGGGCATGGCTAGCATTCCCACAGTCCCCAATGACAACAGAACCCCGGCGACCACCTCTCCTAAGCCCGTCTTCATGGCATAGATGGGCGTGTATAGGAAAAAACACATCCAAAAGAAGGCCCGTCCCGTCGCATTGGTCCAGGCATGCAGCAACCGCTTTTGCCGCATGAATTCGCCCAGATGGCTTAGCGCACCGCGAAAGGCACGATTCTCGGTTGGTCGAACACCGGGTGCAGATTTGAATCGCAAAAGCCAGAAAACACCCATCAGGGTCAGCATGGCCCCACCACTGAAATAATAAGGGGCCTCATGAGAGACATAGCGTGAAAGGAAGACACCAATAAGCGGGCCGATAATCCAACCAATCCCAAGCGCAAGCATGCGAATCGGTTCCGACCGACCCAGGTCGCCCCGTCGGACATAATCCATAACAAAAAGATTCAAGCAGATGCTGACCAGTGCGACGCCTAAGGCGCGCAATATAAACCCCAGAACCTGAACATCGGCGATATTCAGCGAAAATAGAAAAGCAGCCAATGCACCGGACAAACAAAAAATAGTTAAGAGAGCCGGGCGGCCATAGCGCCGAGCAAGGGCTGGCGCTGCCAGAACTGAGGGAATCGCAATGGCAGAGGCAGTAAAGACACAAAAGCTAACCGCCTCATCGGACCCCAGTAAATGCACGGTGTCGATGGGAAGAACCGCAGAGGCTGTTGCCCGGGATACAGCCTCTAATCCATACAAAAACGCCAGTGTTTCTGCGCCAGGCGACTTTATTCGCCTCAGCCATACGGCATCCAAACCACCCGCCACTTCGACCCCCCGTGAACGTCACTCGTACCTGGAATGTTGCTCCTTATCACTGGACTAGTGTGATCCCTAAATTCCAATGAATAAAGTCCGCTATTTTCTAAGGGTTCCGTCGGATTTCTTGCGGCGCAGCAATATTAACGAAAAAACCTTGCCCGAGTCTTGTTGCACGGGTCGAACCCTTATGCTAAATCCCGCTCGGACTTGGGGCGTACCGTTAACAAAATAGCCGGTTAAAGGCTGATTTCGGTACTTCTCAGGGGATTTCGGACTGGCCTTCTGGCTGAGGCTCTCTGCGGAGAGGGGATGACAGGATCAGGAAGGGGTCTCTTGATGTGACTGCAACGAATTTTTTGAGGGGGTTTCCCAGCCGTGGCAGCCAAAGGTGGTGTAAACGAAATCGCCGATCGTTACGCGAAAGCGTTGTTCGATCTGGCCGATGAAGGCAATCAACTGGATGTTGTTGCGAATGATCTTCGCACACTCAGTTCACTTATTGATAGCTCCGAAGATTTGCAGCGCATGGTGCGCAGCCCAATTGTGTCGCGTGCAGATCAGGGCAAGGCGATCACAGTTGTTGCAGAAAAGGCCGAATTGAGCGATCTCACTCGCCGCTTCGTTCAATATGCAGCTGCGCAACGTCGTTTGGCTGCGATCAAACCAATTGCAAAGGCCTACTTGACCGAATTGGCATTCCGCCGCGGTGAAGTTAGTGCCGAAGTTTCTTCCGCTAAGCCGCTGAGCAAAGCGCAGGTGAAGGCCGTGGAAGAAGCACTGAAGAAAGCTGTGGGCGGCAAGGTTGCTGTCTCGCAAAAAGTGGACCCGTCGTTGATCGGCGGTCTTATTATCAAAGTCGGCAGTCGGATGATCGACACGTCGGTCTCGTCACAACTGCAGCGCTTGAAGCTTGCGATGAAGGGAGCTTAAAGAGATGGAACTCCGGGCCGCAGAAATTTCTGCAATCCTCAAAGACCAGATCGAGAATTTCGGCACAGAAGCCGATGTCGCTGAGGTTGGACAAGTGATCTCCGTCGGTGACGGTGTCGCCCGTGTCTACGGTTTGGACAATGTCCAATCCGGGGAGATGGTTGAGTTCCCTGGCGGCGTGAAGGGCATGGCCCTGAACCTCGAAACCGACAATGTCGGTGTCGTGATTTTCGGCAGTGACCGCGCCATTAAAGAAGGTGACACGGTTAAGCGCACAGGGTCCATCGTGGATGTGCCTGTCGGCAAGGGGCTGTTGGGCCGCGTTGTCGATGGTCTGGGTAATCCAATTGATGGCAAAGGGCCGATTGACTCGACAGAGCGCGCCCTGGCTGAATTGAAAGCCCCTGGCATTATCCCTCGCAAATCTGTGCACGAGCCGGTGCAGACCGGTTTGAAGGCGCTGGATGCCTTGGTGCCGATTGGTCGTGGTCAGCGCGAATTGGTCATTGGCGACCGTCAGACCGGTAAAACGGCAGTTATCGTCGATACCATCCTGAACCAGAAGCCAACCAATGCAGGCGATGATGATAAGAAGAAACTCTTCTGCATCTATGTCGCAATTGGTCAAAAGCGGTCCACTGTTGCTCAGGTTGTTAAAACACTGACCGATTTGGGCGCAATGGAATACACCATCGTTGTTGCTGCAACCGCGTCGGATCCTGCGCCTCTGCAGTTCCTGGCACCCTATACCGGTTGCGCAATGGGTGAGTATTTCCGCGATAACGGCATGCATGCTGTAATTTTCTATGACGATCTGTCTAAGCAGGCGACTGCCTATCGTCAGATGTCCTTGCTGCTGCGTCGCCCGCCAGGCCGCGAAGCCTATCCTGGGGATGTGTTCTACATTCACTCTCGTTTGCTGGAACGCGCCGCTAAGATGGGTGACGATCATGGTGCTGGTTCCTTGACCGCTCTGCCGGTTATTGAAACTCAGGCGAATGACGTGTCGGCCTATATTCCGACCAACGTGATTTCGATCACCGATGGTCAGATCTTCTTGGAAACCAGCCTGTTCTATAAAGGGGTTCGCCCTGCCATTAACGTTGGTCTGTCGGTTAGCCGTGTTGGTTCCGCCGCTCAGACCAAGGCGATGAAGAAGGTTTCTGGTTCGATCAAACTGGAATTGGCTCAGTATCGTGAGATGGAAGCCTTTGCTCAGTTCGCGTCGGATTTGGATGCCTCGACCCGCCAGTTACTGGCCCGTGGTGCTCGCCTGACTGAATTGCTGAAGCAGCCTCAGTATCATCCGCTGAAAGTGTCGGAACAGGTTCTGTCCATCTATGCCGGTACCAACGGCTATCTGGATAAAATCCCGGTTGGCGATGTGAACCGCTTCGAAGCAAAGCTGTTGGATCATGCGCGTGCGGACCACAAGAAAGTTCTAGACAAGATCGACTCGACCGGTGTTCTCGACGAAGACACGGAAAAGGCCATGGTCGCTCTGTTGGAAGCTTTCGTGAAGACATTCGCGTAAGGATTAGGGCGCTCGCGCAGGTCAGGCTTCGGCTTGGCCTGATAACGACAACGCAGGTATCGGGATAAGACATGCCGTCTCTTAAGGATTTAAAGACACGCATTTCTAGCGTTCAGTCGACCCGCCGCATCACTTCAGCGATGAAGATGGTGGCAGCGGCGAAACTGAAACGTGGTCAGGAATCGGCCGAAGCCGCACGCCCCTTTGCGGAGCGTATGGAGCGGATGCTGGGTTCTCTGTCCGAAGGTGTGTCGAAAGAGGGCGCGCCGAAGCTGTTGGCTGGAACCGGTGACGATAAGACCCATTTGCTGGTCGTCATCACTTCGGATCGTGGTTTATGCGGTGGTTTCAACGGGTCAATCGTTCGTGCTGTGAAACGCCGGATCGTTGAACTGACAGATCAGGGTAAAACCGTGAA
>JARGPE010000235.1:4170-5524 GCA_029212835.1 Alphaproteobacteria bacterium
TAAGGGTGTTTCCTTGCTGCGCCGGGATCACCGAGACAAGCTGGTCGGTACGTTTGAAGAATTGGTGAAACCCTATCCGGCTTTTGAGCAGGCAGATGAAATCGTCGCAAAGATCGTTGAGATGTTTGAGGCCGGTGAATTCGATGTTTGCACACTGTACTATAACAAATTCATTTCTGCGCTGACTCAGGAAGTGACACCGTTGCAATTGATCCCGTTCACCACCGCTGCAAAAGGCGATGATAAAGAACAGGATCCCAGCATCGGCGACGCGCAGTATGAATTTGAGCCGGATGAAGAAACAATCCTGGAAGCATTGCTGCCTAAGAACCTGGCGGTTCAGGTTTATCGCAGCTTGCTGGAGAGCTTTGCCTCCGAACAGGGTGCGCGGATGACCGCGATGGACAATGCGACGCGGAATGCGGGCGATATGATTAGCTCGCTCAGCATTACATACAACCGCGCCCGCCAGGCTATGATTACCAAAGAACTGATCGAAATCATCTCGGGCGCTGAGGCGCTCTAACAGACTAGAAGTCCGAGACAGGAGCACGACATGAGCAAGACTACCGGTAAGATCACGCAGGTTCTAGGTGCCGTCGTCGACGTTGCCTTCGAAGGCGATCTGCCCGCGATTTTGAACGCGGTAACGACCAAGATCGGCGATCGTACGCTGGTTCTGGAAGTCGCTCAGCACCTGGGCGAAAAGACGGTTCGCACCATCGCTATGGACACGACCGAAGGTCTGGTTCGTGGTCAGGAAGTGCTCGACACCGGCGATTCAATTCAGGTTCCGGTCGGTCCGGAAACACTGGGTCGTATCATGAACGTGATTGGCGAACCCGTCGACGAACGCGGACCAATCGGTAACAAGATGACCTATCCAATTCACCGTGAAGCACCGGCCTATGTCGATCAGGCAACTGAGACAGAGCAGCTGGTTACCGGTATTAAAGTTGTGGATTTGCTGACCCCGTATCCTAAGGGCGGTAAGATCGGCCTGTTCGGCGGTGCTGGCGTGGGCAAGACCGTGTTGATCATGGAATTGATCAACAACATCGCAAAAGGCCACGGTGGTTATTCTGTATTCGCCGGTGTGGGGGAACGGACCCGTGAAGGGAACGATCTGTACCACGAAATGATGGAATCAGGCGTTATCAACCTGGAAGGCGACTCGAAAGTGGCGCTTGTCTATGGTCAGATGAATGAGCCTCCTGGAGCCCGTGCCCGTGTGGCGCTGACCGGACTGACTCAGGCGGAATATTTCCGGGATGAAGAAGGCCAGGATGTGTTGTTCTTCGTCGATAACATTTTCCGCTTTACGCAGGCTGGCTCGGAAGTGTCCGCTCTGTTG
>JARGPE010000236.1 GCA_029212835.1 Alphaproteobacteria bacterium
GACGCTTCCTTAATCACGCTGGTCATTTCCGGATGATCGCCCTTACCCGGCGCATAGGGGTTAATCGCAGGGGGGCCAAAAACCTCTGCCAGGCGGCGATGTTGGTCAACATCCAGAAACTGATCGCGGATCACCAGCACCAGATTGCGCGCCAATGCATCGCGCAAGGCCCCCGCGAGGTCTTCTGAAATCAGCTGTTTCAAGTCAATTCCAGTCAATTCCGCTGCGATGCCGCCCGTGATGGGATGTTCTTTCATGCCACGCCTCCATATTTCAGATCGCGCAAAGCTTATCGCGGAAACCTCTTTCTGCCATTCATCATTTAAGGCAAAGGCGCTACGACCAAATCGCAAAACTGTCCCCTCTCCATTGACAAGCAGGCCTTGAACAGTACGGTCCGCCGTTACGCCACTCAGACGAAAATGGAGAAGATCAATGCGCCTCTTTTCTCGAGAGAATCAAGAGTTGAACGCCGATACGCGGCGCGTTTATGCCCTGTATGAAATCGCCCATACAATGGTCGATTTTGCCGCCGCAATTTGCTTCACGATCGGGTCGGTCCTGTTCTTCTGGAAGTCTACGGAAACACCAGCGATCTGGCTTTTTACCTTTGGATCGATCTTCTTTTTGGTAAAGCCTAGTTTGAGATTAAGCCGCGAAATCCACTTGTGGCGCATTGGGCAATTGGATGATTTGGCAAGTCGTCTTCGCTCCTAGTCCGATGGATAGTCGTCTTTTGCATATTGCGGCAGACCGTCGGCTATTTCGTAGTAATCCCCCTTATCCGCGCAATAAATGTGATAGGCGGTCGTCAAACCAGTTGGCGTTTCCAGGCAGCCCGAGTTCACGCTGATCCAGCCTTCCTCACATTCCCAAAACATGTTTGATCCGCAGGTGGCACAAAACCCTCGGCGTATCCTGGGTCTATCAGGCGACGAATGGAACCACTTCAAGTGCTGCGCCCCGGTAATCGTTACGGTTTCATTCGGATGATAAGTGCTGACGATATAGTTTCCGCTTTGCCGCCGGCACTGGGTGCAATGACAGGCAATAGCCGGACCTTTCGGGTCGGTGATTTCAACCTTCACGGCACCACACAGGCAATGTCCATGCAGCACAGTACCGGATTTTGTTTCTGGACCTTTTTGCATAGCACGATCCCTTTTCAGCAAAGATTAGACATCCAGTCTGATACTAAATAGAAGAGCCTGCGCCCTTCTGGGCAAGAAGAACCGTCTGAAAATCGCAATCTGGATCTTCAACAACAAATTCTATGATATTCACATTATCAGCGGCCAGAGTCGCCTTGTACTCTTCTGGCGCAAGGCTGGCATGATAAATCGCTGCATCACCAACCTGCCCGATTTCCTCACCATCAGAGGGCCCCACCGTTAGCATCAGTTTACCGCCTAAGGTGAGCATGGCAGTTAACTGTGGCAGTAACGCCCGCTGTTCAGCACGGGTAAGATGGAAGAAGCTGTTCCATCCAATAATCCCGTCATAAGGGCCCTTAACAACAAGATTGCGCATATCCTCCACACGCCAATCACCATCTGGTCGGCGTTGCTGGGCCAGCGCAATCATCTTCGTTGAGGCATCAATCCCCGTCACGATAAACCCACGGTCCATTAGATGAAACGCAATCGGATCTCCGGCACCACATCCAAGATCCAGAACCGAAGCCCCCTTTGCCAGATCGCAGGTAAATCGGTTAAGCCATGCCCGTTCGTGCAAATTCTTAGGTCTTTCTGCATCAAACCGTACAGCGTTACGCTCATAAACATCCTGTGTTTGAAGCGCGATTTTTGACTTATCAACGGTCATCGTTTTCCTTTAACGACAATAAGTTCCAAATACACCAAACAGCGTTCAGTAACTTCAATTCTAGATGCGCCGATATCAAGATTTTTGACCTGAATTCCCAACAGTCACGCGACAACCTGGGGACCCTTTCCAGAAAATGTTCTTTTCTCCCCCCATGGGCGGGGCTAAAACGCTCCCCTACTCTTTAAGCACAATGGCGAGGGAATATTCTATGGCGTCCAATAAGACATTGCTCATGCTACCCGGCGATGGCATCGGCCCCGAAGTCTGTACTGAAATCCGTAAAGTCGTTGACTGGATGGACAAACGCCGCGCGGTGTCTTTCGACATTGCAGAAGATCTGGTCGGCGGTGCCGCCTATGACGCCCATGGCACGCCACTAACTGATGAGACGATGGAAAAGGCGCATAACTGCGACGCCGTTATCTTCGGTGCTGTCGGCGGTCCACAATATGACAACCTGGGCTGGGATGCGCGGCCTGAGGCTGGCCTATTGCGCCTGCGCAAGGAAATGGACCTGTTTGCCAATCTACGCCCCGCCGTCACCTTTGATGCGCTGTTGGATGCCTCCACCCTGAAGCCTGAAATCATTCAGGGGTTGGACATCATGATCGTGCGCGAATTGACCGCTGGCGTCTATTTCGGCGAGCCGCGTGGCATGCAGATGTATGAAGGCAAGGAACGTTGCATCGACACCCAATCCTATACAAAGGACGAAGTCGTGCGCGTTGCCGAAGTTGCCTTCGATCTGGCCCGCAAACGCCGTGGCAAGGTGACGTCGGTTGAAAAAGCCAACGTCATGAAGACCGGTGTGTTCTGGCGTCAAACCGTTACCGAACTGCACAAATCCGGTGGCTATGACGATCTGGAATTGGGTCATATGTATGCCGATAACTGCGCCATGCAATTGGTCCGCAACCCGAAGCAATTTGACGTCATCGTCACCGACAATCTGTTTGGCGACATGCTGTCGGATTGCGCCGCGATGCTGACTGGCTCGCTGGGTATGCTGCCATCAGCCTCTCTGGGGTCTGTTGACGAGACCGGCCGCCGCAAGGCCTTGTACGAGCCCGTACACGGCTCTGCTCCCGACATTGCCGGTCAGGGCAAGGCCAACCCGCTGGCCATGCTGTTGAGCTTCGCGATGAGCCTGCGCTACAGCTTTGACATGGGCGATGAGGCTGACCTGCTGGAACAGGCCGCACAAGCGGTGCTGAAATCTGGCAAACGTACGCTGGATATCATGAGCCCCGGCTGTGAAGCCCTGTCGACGGCACAGATGGGTGATGCCCTGCTGGCCGAATTGGACAAGCTGTCGGCATAATGCCCCAAACAAATCAGGACGGCACAGATCTGCGGTTGCCAATCGGTTTGGCCGCAGCCCTGTTGCCGGTCCTGATCTGGTCCTGGATAGCCCCCCATGATCGCCTGACCTGGTGGATGGAAGCCCTGCCGGTCTTAATCGCTGTCCCGATCCTGGCGGGAACGGTGCGGCGATTTCCCCTTTCCCCCCTGCTCTACAGCCTGATCTGGATCCATTGTGTGATCCTGCTGATTGGTGCGCACTATACCTATGCCTTGGTTCCAATCGGGGACTGGGCACGCGACCTGCTGGACCTCAGCCGCAATCCTTACGATCGTCTGGGGCATTTGGCGCAGGGACTGGTGCCGGCCCTGGTTGCACGCGAACTCCTGATTCGTCTGACTCCATTGCGCCCTGGGGCCTGGATGTTTGCCATTATCACTCTGTCGGTTTTGGGCATTAGTGCGGCCTATGAGCTGATCGTATGGGCTAGCGTTGAAATTCTGGACGGCGATGCAGACAGCTTTCTGGGTCAGCAAGGCGATGTCTGGGACGCCCAAAAGGATATGGCAACGGCGCTGGTTGGGGCGATGATTGGTCAGTTGATTTTTGGGCAATGGCAGGATCGTATGATCCAGTCAATTTTGGCAGACCCCGCCAAATTGTAACAATCGTTTGATAGTGTTTCAGGCTCATCCACCATAGCGGAGGGATCGTGTCCGAAGCCCTAGATTATACACCCATCCTATCGCAAGCCTCATCGCGACCCTTACAGCCATGCGGTGAACTGAGCTACGCCCTACCAAGTGATTCCCGTGCCATGCGTGCCGTCATCAAGGTGATCGAACGTCTGACCGGATCCAAAAGACTGCAGCGTCTGTATCACCGATGGCGCGTTGAGAAATATGCTCAGGGGGCCCCTTTCTGGGAGTCCGCGCTGGAAATGCTGGGCGTGGATATGCGACTGCATGGCGCGCCCTGGCCACCACTTGTGGACTCAGATGAACCGCGCATTATCATCGCCAACCATCCCTATGGACTGATGGATGGCGTCGCGGCAGCGGCATTGGCAGAAAGATTAGGACGCCCGTTTAAGGTTCTGGTTCATGATGCCCTGCTGCGCGTGCCAGAGCCGCATCCCTATCTGCTGCCCGTCGATTTTTCTGAGACCCGCGAAGCAATGCAGAAAAACTTACAACTGCGTAAGGATGCCTTGGCGGCCCTGGCGGCGGGCGAAACAATTGTTATCTTTCCAGCCGGTGGGGTTTCCGCCGCGCCAAAAGTTCTGGGGCCTGCGGAAGATTTACCCTGGAAACGCTTTACGGCCCGCCTTATCCGGGAGGCAAGGGCTACCGTCTTACCCCTGTACTTTTGTGGTCAAAATGGATTCATGTTTCAAGCAATTAGCCGGATTAGCATCCGGTTGCGGATATCACTGTTCATCGGCGCGGCCAGCCGTCAGATCAATCGTCCCCTGGACATCTGTGTCGGGGAACCACTGCGATACGAAGACTTACAAGCGATGGCCCGTGATCGCGATGGCCTGATGGACGCGCTGCGAACCCATGTCTACAGCCTGTCCAACCGCCTTACTGGCAGCAATGATCGATAGGCAGATCAACCAGTCATGATGTAATCACGCATCGCACCGGCTTCCTGTTCCAACGCATTGATGCGGCCCTGCACCACATCACCGATAGAAATAAGACCAACCAGCTGATCGCCTTCAACGACAGGCAGGTGGCGGAAACGTCCCTTGCTCATGCGGCGCATCACGTCATCAGCGCTTTCTGATCGGGTACAGGTTTTCACCGGGGTGGTCATCAGATCACCGACTTTCTGGGTCAGGACAGAGGCCCCTTTTCCGGCAAGACCACGTACAATATCCCGTTCGGACAATATGCCTGTAACCTTGTTTCCGTCATCCACTACCACCAGGGCACCGATCTTGTGGTCAGTCAGAAGGTTCACAGCCTCCAAAATCATCGTATCGGCTTGAATTGTAATGGTATTGCCTTGCTTTTTTGACAGCAGTGCAGCGACGCTCATATCATTGATCCCTTCCTCTGTTCAGAGCGGGACATGCCGGTCAACCAAACCGCCGACAGCCCCTTCTTATGGGGCAGGTCCGCGCCGGAGCCGAAAGTTGGAACAAATCTATGGTTCCTATTAGGGGCACTTATCGGGCAGCGACGCGGCTGCCACTAAGGCTCTATAGAGTATAGTATCCCCATGTTCGCGTTTTGATACAATCCCATGACTGTGCGGTGCAGCATTTGCAGCGGCTATCGCCGTCCGAACAGCTTTTCAATATCCGCCAGTTTCAACTCTACATAGGTGGGGCGGCCATGGTTGCACTGGCCGGAATGGGGCGTCGCCTCCATCTGGCGCAGCA
>JARGPE010000237.1:0-1588 GCA_029212835.1 Alphaproteobacteria bacterium
CGATTTTTATAGGTTACACCGTCATCCCCCGTGGGCGGCAAAGGTGTACCATGCAGCCGTGACAGATAGCGTTGATCGGTTGTGACGATATGATCGAAAGTCGCATGAATGGATCCGAAGAAGCAGGGGCGTGCGGCTTGAAATTCTGTGTCCGTTAATGTCGCGCAGGCCTCTATTAGGCGTCGATTTGCCAGGAAGTGATTTGCCGCCTGCACCTGCAGTAGGCTCAAAACATCAATTGTCATTTTTATGTCCGAACCGGTTATTCACTTGATTTGATTTATCCTAGTGCGAATGTAATATGACACTAAAGGATTATGTAACATGCAAAAAGATGATGATATGAGGACCACGAAAGACACAGTGGCACCGCCGCCTGGGCCACACAATGAGTCTGAAAGCTCTGTTTTTAAAGGGATAGCCCTGTTTCGGATTGGCGATGCGGTTCAGCATCGGAAATTTGGTTTCCAGGGGGTCATTTTTGACGTCGATCCGCAATTTTCCAATTCGGATGAGTGGTATGAGTCAATTCCGGTGGAATCACGCCCCCGAAAAGATCAGCCCTTCTATCATCTCTTCGCGGTTAATCCGGCAGATATGTCACCCTATATCGCCTATGTGTCCCAACAAAACCTAATCCCATTGCCAGAAGGGCAAGAGGTCGCGCATCCTCAGTTGGAAGATTACTTCGCCGGTCGTCAGGATGGTCGTTGGCTCGTTCGAAACGACCGGATTAATTGATCAACAATCAGGGTGCACATCCATGCTGAGTAAGGCAACACGATATGAAGATGTCGTGTCGAAGTTTTCTTGGCAGATACCTCGATATTACAATATTGGCGTTGATATATCGGATCGACAGAATCCAGATGCGACGGCGATCATTTTCCGTGATTTTGATGATCAGGTTCGGGAATACACCTTTGGGGATCTGTCTCGCCTCAGCAATCGCTTTGCCAATGTTCTGATGGCGCAAGGTCTGGTGCGGGAAGACCGTGTTGGGATTTTGCTGCCACAAGCCCCCGAAACGGCGGTTTCGCATATAGCAGCCTATAAGGCGGGCTTGATAGCGGTCCCCTTGTTTATTCTATTTGGCGAAGAGGCGCTGGAATATCGCCTGGGCAGCTGTGGTGCCCGTGCCGTGGTAACCGATGCAACCGGACTTCAAAAGATCTTGGCGATACGGGATAAGTTGCCGGATTTGCGGGTGATTTTTTGCATTGATGGCCCCTTGGAGGGGGCGATGGATTTTCATGCCGCGCTGGCGCGTGCTTCTGATCGGTTTAAGCCAGTGAAGACGGCTGCTGACGATCCGGCGATCATAATCTTCACATCTGGCACGACAGGCCAGCCGAAAGGTGCGTTGCATGCGCATCGCGTTCTATTGGGGCATTTGCCCGGTGTTGAATTTCCTCATGATTTCTTCCCGCAGAAGGGTGATAAGTTTTGGACGCCCGCTGATTGGGCCTGGATTGGCGGCTTGATTGATGTGTTGCTGCCCAGTCTTCATCACGGCATTCCAGTTCTGGCCTATCGTGCGCGGAAATTTGACCCTGAAGAAGCATTTCACATTCTGGCGCGGTTTGGC
>JARGPE010000237.1:1598-4372 GCA_029212835.1 Alphaproteobacteria bacterium
ATGCCGCCCACGGCGCTGAAAATGATGCGTCAAGTCGACAGGCCGCGTGACCGGTTCGATTATAAAATGCGCTCTATCGGGTCTGGGGGTGAAACACTGGGTGCGGAATTGCTGGATTGGGGGCGTGAGACATTTGGTCTGACCATTAATGAATTCTACGGCCAGACCGAATGCAATCTGGTGGTTGGAAATTGCGGTGCCTGCATGCCGGTTCGACCTGGCTTTATGGGGCGGGCCGTGCCGGGGCATGATGTCGGCGTTGTCGACGATGATGGCACGCCGCTGCCAATTGGAGCGGTCGGGAATATCGCGGTCCGTCGACCGGACCCTGTCATGTTCTTGCGCTATTGGGATAACCCCCAGGCAACAGAAGATAAATTTGCGGGCGATTGGCTGCTGACCGGGGATACAGGCAGCCTAGATGATCAAGGCTATTTCCGCTATGTCGGGCGCAGTGACGATGTTATCACCACGTCGGGTTATCGCGTCGGCCCAGGTGAGATTGAAGACTGTTTGATGAAGCACCCGGCGGTGGCTTTGGCTGCGGCTGTGGGCATTCCGGACCCTTTGCGTACGGAAGTTGTGAAGGCCTTTATCGTGCTGCGCTCAGGCTATCAGGAAAGTGATGCCTTGATTGAGGAAATTCAGTCCTTCGTAAAGGTTCGATTGGCAGCGCATGAATATCCCCGTCAGATTGCCTTTGTGGAGAGCCTGCCCATGACCACCACTGGCAAGATCATGCGTCGGGAACTGCGACAGCAGACAGTGTCGTGATACGTGTGCTTGTTTGATACAGTATCGACGTTTTGTCGGAATCTGCTTAAGTTCATCGTCATGATATGGGGGCAGTTAAATATGGCGGTTGGTTGTGGGGGAAGAATGACACTGTCGGCAGGTCTTGTTGGCCTGTGCTTGAGTGTGCTTCCGTTTGTATATGGCTTGGATATGGGGCGGGCTTTTGCACAATCTCAGCTAGGCCAGCAGCAGGAAGTCGCACCCAGCTTTATCATTGAACGCTACCGGGCAAAAGCAGAGGCCGGGGATGTGGGCGCGCAGTTTCGTCTTGGCATTCTCTATGAACGTGGGGCGGTGACAGGCTCGGCTGATTTCCTAGACGCAGCGGCTTGGTTTGATCGTGCGGCTGCGGGTGGTTATGGCCCGGCGCAGTTCAAACGGGCGCTGTATTTTCAGGAAGGTATCGCTGGACCGAAGGATATGCCTGCCGCTGCCACGCTCTATCAGAAAGCTGCAGAGAAGGGTTTGGGCGAAGCCCAGTTTAATCTCGCCCTGATGTTGACGCAGGGAGTTGGTGTTGAAAAAGATATACCCGCCGCAATAAGGTGGTACGAACAGGCAGCCTTTCGGGGTGTTATACCGGCGATGCGCACTCTTGGACTCTTATATATGGGGGGCGTTTCCAGGACGCCTCACGATGCGATAGAGTCATGGGCTTGGTTCACGCTGGCCGTTGAAGCCGGTGATACAAAGGCGGCTGAATTGTTGCCTGAGGTGACAGCAGAGATGGATACCGCTGCTCTGGCCGAGGCATCCCGTTTGGCCGATGCCTACCGCCAATTGCGACTGCGCCCATAGAGCATCATGCGCTCGCATGAGCTCACACATGATACTCTAATCACTTATTTTTTCAGCAAACACGTCATCGCAAATGATTCCGTTTGCTCTGGATTTGCTCTAATATCGGTCAATATCCAAGAGCGTCGCAAATACGCAGATTTTGACGCAAAATCAGGCGTTGGGTTTTGTATGGGGCGTTGGCATTGCGGCCCATTTTTCGTATTGTCGTCGCAAGGATAAATCTTGTCGCGCGGGTGTGAGCCTGGAATCTGCCTAGATTTAGCGTATGGCGAATGAAAACCAGTAATGGGGCGAGACGAAATTCGCCCCATTTGCCTTAAAAGGGATTGATCGATATGGCCGACGATGGGGATCTTGATCTTCGCTCTCTGGACGATCAGGAATTGGTCGAACAGATGTGGGACGATCTGTATGATGGTCTTGCAGATGAAATTACCGAAGCGACCAACATTCTGCTGGAACGCGGATGGGCGCCTTATAAGATCCTGACTGAGGCCTTGGTCGAAGGGATGCGGATCGTTGGGATTGATTTCCGCGATGGTATTCTGTTCGTGCCAGAAGTGCTGATGGCTGCCAATTCAATGAAGTCCGGGATGAATATCCTGCGCCCGTTGCTCGCCGAAACCGGTGCGCCACCTCAGGGCAAAATGGTTATCGGTACGGTCAAGGGCGACATTCACGATATTGGCAAAAACCTTGTCTCGATGATGATGGAAGGCGCTGGCTTCGAAGTGATCGATCTGGGCATTAACAATCCGGTCGAAAAGTATCTTGCCGCCCTGGAAGAGCATAAGCCCGACATTTTGGGCATGTCTGCCTTGTTGACCACGACCATGCCCTACATGAAAGTCGTGATTGATACGATGAAGGAACAGGGCATCCGCGATGATTACAAGATTCTCGTTGGGGGCGCGCCCTTAAATGAAGAATTTGCGCGGGAAATCGGTGCTGATTCCTATTGCCGGGATGCCGCCGTTGCGGTGGAAACGGCAAAGGAAGTGATGATCCGGAAGAATAATCAATAGTTCCGTCTGTCTCGTCATTTATAGTGCCAACCGCAGCCGATAAAATCGTTGGTTACGGATCGTGCGAGGAAATGCAATGATGGACCAGATGCTAGATCAGAAAGTTCCGGCGCCGGACTCGGCGCCGGACTTTGGTCTGGATAAGGCCAATAT
>JARGPE010000237.1:4382-5486 GCA_029212835.1 Alphaproteobacteria bacterium
GCACGGGAAATCTTGGATATTATCCGTTTGAACAATTGGCAGCATGTAGCAGTGACTTGTCTGCCAGCAAAATTGCATAATACCCCACAGAAAATCCCTGACCTATTAACGGCGAAAATTCGAGAACATCGCGATGCTTATCACGCTATTTTCGTTGCTTATGCGGATTGCGGGACGGGTGGCAAGATAGATGATGTCGTTCGACAGGAGGGCGCAATCCGCATTCCTGGGCCGCATTGTTACTCTTTCTTTGCCGGGGCGGATGTCTTCGATACCATGGCGGAAGCAGAACTGGGAACGTTCTACCTGACAGATTATCTGGCACGGCATTTTGAGACCTTGATTCTTGAAGGCATGGGGTTGCGCAAGTATCCACAAATGCGCGACATGCTGTTTGCGAACTATACACGGCTGATGTATCTGGCCCAGACAGATGATCCTGTTCTGGAGGAAAAGGCACGCCAGGCGGCAGACTCATTGTCGCTAAAATTTGAGATGCGTCGGACTGGATATGGTGAATTGGCTGATTTCATGACGGCATCGATAAACACCGTTCCGTCAAACCTTTAAGGATGTGAAAAGAATGGCTCAGTTGATCGTCGTATATTGGCGCGATATCCCCGCCCAGGTGATTGCCAAAAAGGGCCGTCGTGATCAGGTTAAAATTGTGCTGGCAGAGCGGTTTGAAAAGGCAATCGACCGTGCGGCCATGCGTGGCGGTGCGCGCTCCACGGACGATTATCTGGCGGAATGGCGCAAGGCCGACCCGTATGAAGTCTCTGATGATCTGGAAATGGAAGCCCGTAAGGTCGCGGATGCTTTAGAAGCAGAATTTGATGAAGCGCGTCTGAAGGAACTGGTTGAAAATGGCGGTACCGTCGCCTGACGGAGCAGTAGGCTAGGGGGAGTATTGATTAGTTTGGCTGTTTTCTTGTCGTATTTTAATAAAATTTAGATAAAAACAAGTAAATATTTATTCTTAATTGCAGTTAGTAATAATGGGCTGGTTCAAATTATCCTAGTTAAATCAATTAATTAGGATTCCGTGTGTCCCTGCTTAGTCTTACAATTCAATATATCATCTTGATATTCTTGATTTTTAAT
>JARGPE010000238.1 GCA_029212835.1 Alphaproteobacteria bacterium
TCCCGGTGGCGGCGGTGCGCCAGAAATCGCCTCTTCATGCCAAAAAGTATTTATCACCATGAAGCAATCTTTGCGGGGCTTTGTGGACAAGATCGATTTCTATACGTCGTTTGGCCATGGCGATGGTGGCGATCATCGCCAACGTCTGGGCATTACAACCCAGGGCCCAATGCTGCTGGTCACCGACCTGGCTGTCTGGCAACCTAATCCGGTCAGCAAGGAATTTATCGTGACGTCCCTGCATCCCGGCGTGACACGCGAGGCGGTTCAGGCAACAGTAGGTTGGACCATCACATTTGCTGAAAGTGTCACGGAAACCCCACCTCCCAGCGCGGAAGAACTCGACGTTCTGCGCGCGCTCCACGCTCGAACCGATGCCGCCCATGGCAAGAAAGAAAAGGCTGCTTAGTATGACTGATGCTTTTATTTGTGACTATATCCGTACCCCTATTGGCCGTTTTGGTGGCTCCCTTTCTTCTGTTCGCACCGACGATCTGGGCGCGGTTCCGATCAAGGCTTTGATGGAACGTAATACCAAGGTTGATTGGGCCGCTGTCGAAGAAGTTTACTATGGCTGTGCCAACCAGGCTGGTGAAGACAACCGCAATGTCGCCCGGATGAGCGCCCTTTTGGCGGGACTGCCAGAGTCTGTGCCAGGCACAACGATGAACCGCCTATGTGGCTCTGGCATGGATGCCATCATTACCGCTGCCCGGGCGATCAAGGCAGGCGAAATCTCCCTGGCGATTGCTGGCGGCGTGGAGAGCATGTCCCGTGCCCCGTTTGTCATGCCAAAGGCGGACACAGCCTTTTCCCGAAACGCTGAAATTTATGACACCACCATCGGCTGGCGTTTCGTGAACCCACTGATGAAACAGCAATATGGCATCGATTCCATGCCGGAAACCGGTGAGAATGTGGCCGACGACTTCAAGATCAGCCGCGAAGACCAGGATGCTTTTGCTCTGTCCAGCCAGGAAAAAGCCAGCACTGCCCAAGGCAATGGCCGCCTGGCAAAAGAAATCACGGCAGTGACTATCCCCCAGCGCAAAGGCGATCCCATCATTGTGGATACGGATGAACATCCACGCCGCACATCAATGGAAAAGCTGGCTGCCTTAGGGACCCCGTTCCGCAAGGGCGGCAGTGTAACGGCAGGCAACGCATCTGGGGTCAATGATGGGGCGGCAGCGCTGATCATCGCCTCTGAGGCTGCCGCAAAGGCCCATGGCCTGACCCCTATCGCCCGCATTCTGGGCGGTGCCACAGCAGGCGTTGCGCCCCGCATCATGGGAATGGGTCCAGCGCCTGCAACCAAGAAGCTGTGTGCCTTGCTGGACCTGAATCCATCTGATTTCGATGTGATAGAACTGAACGAGGCCTTTGCCTCTCAGGGCATCGCTGTCTTGCGCGACCTCGGCCTGGATCCGGCTGCCTCTTACATCAACCCCAATGGCGGTGCCATTGCACTTGGCCATCCGCTGGGCATGTCCGGCGCCCGGATTACCGGCACGGCTGCTCTGGAACTCCAACTGACCGGTGGCAAACGATCCCTGTCAACCATGTGCATCGGCGTTGGCCAAGGCATCGCGATTGGTCTGGAGCGAGTATAACTGAAACCCGTCCCCTACTCCGCCGGAGATATCCTAAGACCATTGGGTCTAGGCTCTATCTTGGCGGCGTAGGCCAGGTCGGCGAAGACCTCCATCAGTCGGTCAGCAAGCCACCAACTGGGGAGTTGGGTTTCATAAGTTAAGATGAAGCGCCCAGGCTCATCCCGCTCTATTGTCGACGCCAGATAGTACGGAAATTCGATCTGCATCGCATCCACAGCATCGGCGCGAATATCATCTGGTAGATCCCGAAAGTCGACACGATAGCGGATTGCTTCAATCAACCAGGCGGGCGGCACATCACCATAGCCACGGGGCGGCGCTGGCCCCAACAACTGAAGCACCTGATCTGCGGTCTGTTGGAAGAAGGGGATCAGGGCTGAGGCCACGCCTCGTGCTTTACAGGCGAGGATTTCTGAGCAGCCGTCTTTGAAGATAACAACGATCGGATCAGACACATAGCGGGCCTTCACATCACCGCGTGTGACATCCACCAGATCTAGCCAGGCAGTTGCCGTCGCAGTCCCATCCGGTTGATCCCGCAAAGCAAGGCGCAGGAACATAATCGTGGCCGGAACCGGGCGGGATGCATCGCTGGACCTTGCTTGCTTATAGAGTTCACGCTGCTGGTCCCGGTTCATGCCATCAACAAGGCGCTCTCCTTCATTCCATGCCAGGGTGCGCCCATATTCCACGGGGATGCGATAGGTATCGCTGACCAACAGCGTGGCCAGCGCATCCAAAGCTGCAAGAGCAACAGGATCATCCTGCTGCAAAGAGCGCCGTGACTCCCCATCCACCGTGACGATAAACCCTTCCTGCACCGGATATCGATAGGGAATCTCTGCCCAGGCCGGTATTGCGATAAGCCCGACCAAAAGAGAGATCAACAAAGGTCCTAAACGGTGCATAAAATCTTCCTTAGCTGCATTTTAGCGTTATCCCGCCATCGACCAGCATTTCCAGCCCCGTGACATATTTGGATTCATCCGACGCCAGAAACAAGGCGGCATAGGCGACATCCCACGCATCACCCATATGTCCCATTGGGCATTGGGCATTGCGAACAGCCCACATTTTATCGACATCCCCCCCGGCATATTCCTTGGCCAGACCAGCGGATTTTTCCACCATCGGGGTTTTCATCAGGCCCGGCAGGATCGCATTCACACGAATACCCTTGGGAGCATACTGGACAGCCAAAGCCTTGGTCATCTGGTTCATCGCCGCCTTGCTCGTGTAATAGGTCGTATAGGGGAACCCCAGATACCGGATGGACGCAATGGAGGAGATGTTAATGATAGACCCGCCCCCCTGTTCTTCCATCAAGGGGATAACATGTTTCAGCGTCAGGAAGCAGCCCTTCAGATTAACATCATGCATCCGGTCCCAGTCTTCTTCTGACAGTTCCACGACGCCGCCCACATGGGCCAGACCGACAGTGTAATCCAGCACATCAATCCGCCCGAAGCGCGCCACCGTCGCCTCAACCATCGTCTTTATGTCGGCATGTTTGGAAACATCGGCGGCCACGGCCTCGGCGACGCCGCCTTCGTCCTGAATCAATTGCGCGGTCTCTTCCGCCGCGGCCAAATTGACATCGGCACACATTACCGAAGCCCCTTCTCGCGCGAACAAGGCCGCCGTTGCCTTGCCATTCCCCCAACCCGGTCCGATGGACCCAGCCCCAACGATCAAGGCAATCTTGCCCTCTAGACGTCCCGCCATTTTTCACCCTCCCAATAATTTTTGTTTGATTGCGGGCTAAGAACCCAATACCTGATCCGCAACATAGGGGTTGGATTGGCGTTCCTCCCCAAAGGTTGAATAGGGACCATGACCGGGTACAAAAACCGTGTCATTCCCCAAGGGCCAGAGCTTTTCCACAATGGATTGGATCAGCTGCGGCCCGTTCCCGCGCGGAAAGTCACTGCGCCCCACAGAGCCGTTGAACAGGACATCGCCCACCCAGGCAATGCCATCGACCTTGTCATGAAAGACGATATGCCCCGGCGTGTGACCCGGGCAGTGATAGACATCCAACACACAGTCACCCACCGTCACTGTCTCCCCCTCCTCCAACCAGCGGTCTGGTACAAAGGGCGAGGTCGTTGGAAAATTGTATTTCGCGCAATCCTCAGCCAAGCGATCAATCCAAAAGGCATCGTCCTTGTGTGGCCCTTCCAGAGGCACGCCCAGACGATCAGCCAGAACACGCGCGGCGCTGCAATGGTCCAAATGGCCATGGGTCAGCAGGATCTTCTCAATCTCCACACCCTGGTTCTGTGCCGTGGCCAGGATACGATCAATCTCGCCACCAGGATCAACAACGGCACCCTTTTTGGTCTTTTCACACCAGATGACGGAGCAATTTTGTTGGAAGGGTGTGACCGGAACTATAACGGCTTTCATCTTACTCACTTTCTCACTCGACCAGGGGGGATCGGTCGATCATCAAATTGACCCAACCGCTCGGCCAGGCTTTCCCCAAACATATGATGATGTTCCCCGATCAAATGACTTGCCGGCCCCAGAATGCGCGGATCGGGTTGTTGCACGATATCTATCGATTTGTCCGCATAGGGTATCTGTTGCAGAAAATGTTGCATTGTGGCCAATCTGGCGCGTCGTTTATCATCCGATTTCACAACGGTCCACGGCGCATCGGCGGTATCGGTATAAAAGAACATCGCCTCTTTCGCTTCGGTATAGTCATCCCACTTGTTGACCGCGACCTTATCGATGGGGGACAGCTTCCAGCGTTTTAGCGGGTCTTTCTCCCGTGCCTTAAACCGGGCCAACTGCTCTTCCTGTGTGACGGCAAACCAATATTTGAACAGGTAGATGCCACTATTGGCCAACATGCGCTCCAATTGCGGGACCTGACGCATGAATTCCAGATACTCCATCGCCGTACAGAAACCCATGACATGCTCAACCCCGGCCCGATTATACCAGGACCGGTCAAACATCACGATTTCACCAGCGGTCGGCAAATGCTTGATATAGCGCTGGAAATACCATTGCCCACGTTCCTCTTCCGTTGGCTTTTCCAGGGCAACAGATCGCGCACCACGGGGATTCAGGTGTTCTTTAAACCGTTTAATCGTGCCCCCCTTGCCTGCCGCATCGCGTCCTTCAAACAGGATCAGAATCCGCTGGCCTGTCTCTCGTGCCCAGCGTTGAACCTTCAGCAGTTCAATCTGCAGGTCTTCCTTGCGCTGTTTATATTCTTTCTTGGGAAGGGTCTCGCTATAAGGATATTCGGCGTTTCGGAAGCTTTCGATCTCTGGCCCCAATTCCTCCGTCATGCCGCCATGAAAGGAACGCTCGTGCAGCATCGCAGCTGCATCTGCCGTGTGTTCCGGTGGCAGTTTCTGCGCATCGGCAATGCCGGACAGAACCTCGCTTTTGGATTTAGACCCTTTTTTGCGCGTCATGATTTGATCCTTCAGCGGTTCGCATCCGCCTGCCTCAGTTCGGTTTTCAAAACCTTGCCGTAATTGTTCTTTGGCAGGCTTTCCAGATAGATATAGTCCTTCGGGCGCTTAAAACGCGCGATTTTTTCCAGACATAACGCATCCAAGGCCTGTGGCGGCGCAGAACCGACAATATAGGCAATTACAATTTCGCCCCATTCGTCATCCCGCCTACCGATCACCGACACTTCCTGCACGTCTGGATGCTCCAACAGCACCTCTTCAATCTCGCGTGGATAAATATTTGTGCCTCCGGAAATCACTACATCCTTGGATCGATCCATCAGGCTCAAATAGCCATCCGTATCAAACCGCCCGATATCGCCTGTATGCAGCCATCCGCCCCTCAAGGTTTCTGCTGTCG
>JARGPE010000239.1:0-4191 GCA_029212835.1 Alphaproteobacteria bacterium
CAATCGAGGATCTGTTCTAATTCAGCCCAGTATTTAACTTGATTGAAAGGCAGCGTCTCCACCGGCGCACCGGTGATAATAAACCCATCAAACTTCTCTTCCCGCACTTCTTCCCAGGCACGATAGAAGGTTGATAGGTGATGTGCCGATACATTCGACGGCACATAGCTGCCAGTCGTCACCAACGTCAATTCAATCTGCAACGGTGTCGCGCCAATCAAACGCGCCAATTGCGTTTCCGTCTTCTGCTTCTGCGGCATCAGATTCAACAGGCCAATTTTCATAGGGCGAATATCCTGGCGAATCGCGTTCGCCTCGGACATCACGTTCATCCCTTCCCGTTCCAATTCAAGACGGGCAGGCAGGTTATCTGGGATTTTTATTGGCATAGCAGATCGCTCTCATACACTAAACAGACTGACACAAACTCATTGGGACGCGGAGTATTAAACCCCGCCGACCTGAATTTCCACAAAAAAGTCGTGAATTAAAAATGCCACGCCAGTTGAGTGGAAATTTGAAGCATGGCGCTTTTATTTTGATTTCAGGCAGTGGGCGCGCTACGTCCTAGAATCTGATCCAATATTGGTGTTTTCAACAGGACGATCAAGCTAGGCTGAACCATGGCAAAACCGACACTGGACGAACTGCGCCAACAAATCGACGAAATCGATGATCAGATCCACGATCTGATTCTGAAGCGTTGGGATGTTGTTCAATACGTGTCCGCTGCCAAGGGTAAGGGTGCGAAAATGCCAGTGCGCCCAACACGGGAAGCCGCCATGTTGAGACGATTGGCAGAACGACATCGCGGGCCCTTCCCTTTCGCAGCATTAGCGCGCATGTGGCATGAAATGATCGCTGCTTTCACCATGCTGCAGGCCCCCTATTCCATCGCGGTTCTGGCCAATTCGGAAGAGCACACTTTATGGGACCTGGCCCGCGATCAGTTTGGCAGCCAAGTACCCATGACGGCATATCCCACCGTGCGTGACACACTGGCCCAGGTCTTTGAGGATCGTCATCAGATCGCCGTATTACCAGCCCCAAGAGAAAGCGACGACGACCCGTGGTGGGTCAAGCTGTCAGGTGCAAATGCGCCAAAAGTTATCATGCGCCTGCCCTTTGCTGGTGTTGGCAGTGTACGGGGCCAAATGCAGGATGCCTTTGCCGTCGCACGATTGAAGCTGGAGCCAACTGGCAGCGACCGCACTTTGGTCTTGATGGAAACCAGCGAGCCACTGTCACGCACAGCGCTGAATGCGATCCTGCAACGGGCAAAGTTGCATCCCTTGTTCACAGCCTCAGCCCCACAAGAAGAAAGCTGGGTGCATCTTATCGAATTGGGGGATTTCATCGACAGCAAGGATTCGCGTCTAGAATTGATTGAAGTGCGCGATTCCGTGGTACGTGTTGAAATTGTTGGTGGCTATGCAGAGGTTTTGGGCCCAGAAAAGCGCGTCCCAATCCCCCTGAAGGATAATGAGGACGAAAGCGCGAAATGACGAAGAGCCCCTTAAAACTGCGCCCTGGCATCGCAGAGGCACCGATCTATGTACCGGGTGCCCATGGCGATAAGAATGCTGCCATCCCGCCTGCTGTTCTGTCGGCCAATGAAAACCCGCTAGGGCCCAGCCCGAAAGCAATTGCGGCCTATAATGATGCAAACCACCTGCACCGCTATCCCGATGGCGGGGCTACGGAGTTGCGCCAGGCAATTGCTGACCATTTCGGTCTGAATATGGAACGGATTGTCTGCGGTGCGGGTTCTGACGAGCTGATCACCCTGTTGATCCGCTGTTATGTCGGGCCGGGTGATGAAGTTTTGCAGACCCAGCACGGCTTTCTGATGTATGGCATTACGGCAAAAACCGTTGGTGCAACGCCGGTGCTGGCCCCTGAAACGCCCGACCTACATGCCGATATCGATTCATTGCTGGCCCATGTCACTGACAAGACCCGTATCTGCTTTGTCGCCAATCCAAACAACCCGACAGGCACCTATATTCCGGGCAGCGAATTACGTCGACTCAGAGAAGGACTGCGTGACGATATCCTATTAGTGATCGATGCTGCCTATTCCGAATATGTTGATGCCCCGGATTACGCTGATGGATCCGATCTTGTCGATGACTCTGAAAATGTTGTCATGCTGCGTACTTTCTCCAAGTTGTTTGGTCTGGCCGCGCTGCGATTGGGCTGGTGCTATGCGCCAGAGGCAGTCGTGGATGCCCTAAACCGTGTCCGCAGCCCATTCAATGTGAACGCCGCTGCACAGGCGGCGGGGATCGCCGCCCTTGGCGATCAAGCGCATATCAAAAAAAGCCTGACAGAAAATGCGGAACAAATGAAACGCCTGTGCGGGGCTCTGTCTCAACTGGGCCTCGGATTTGCGCCATCCGTGTGCAATTTTGTACTGATCCGGTTTAAGGATGCGAACACCGCTAAACGCGCCCTGGCCCATCTGGCCGATCAAGGTGTCATCATACGCTCGGTCGCCGGCTATGGTCTGGCAAACAGCCTGCGTGCAACAGTGGGCACAGCAACCGAAAATGACCGCCTTATCGCTGGTCTGACAGATTTCATGACCAAGGCTTAACCTGGCACAGGCTTATTGGGCTGGAGTCGGGGGAACTGGTTCAGGGGTGGCGCTTGGCGCTTCGCTTGACCCCGCCCCCAGAGTCTCCTCACTGACGGTGGGGGGCGGTGCAAGATCGGGAAAGGTCGTAATTTCCCCGGTCTTAGGCGCAGGCACAGCAGGCGGCAATGGCCCAGCACCGGCCACAATTGGCGGCACTTCAGCCAATGCAACAGGGCCTAAAGACAATATTCCATCCTGAATTGTCACTGGGAAACGAACCATGCCCGTCTGACCAGATCCCAGGGACAGCAATCCAATTCCCATTTCGATGTAACGGCGAATTTGACGATCAATCAGACCCGCATCTTCAAATCTGCGCGCCGTGTCAGACAATCCCGTCGCCTGCATACCAAACGCAGCCAGCGGTCGTAGATATTCATCCAAGCTGATCGTTCCGTCGCCTGAAAGATTGAGATCCTGCCACGCCACCGCAATTTTGGTGACATCAATACCGCCTCCAGCATCCCGCCAATCCGACAGGCGTTTTGCCATGCTGTGATCCAGATTGGGTTGCGGGCCAGACACAGTAAAATCCAGAATCGCCGCTTCGATTTGTTCTGACAGACCTTTTGGCACAATCCCCGGCATCTGTGCCGCGACCAGTTCAAGATGGCCGGTCACCAGATTGCCGTCACGATCCTGAGGCGCGCGAAACGGCATGCTGCCCGACAGCCCAACCTTGCCAATTGTTAAACCATTGGGTCCCGACACATCAGAAGCAACCAACCGAAGTTGATGCTGCGCAGCATCACGCTGTACCTGAAAATCACCGGTCAGCCCATTGATCACCACGGGCGTATTACGGCTTGCAGGCATAACGACCGCTGACAGTCGAATGGGTTGATCGCTGGAAACCTCATAGCGATCCCACTGCCACGGTTTAAAAGACACCGTGGCTGCATCCCCAGAGACAGTCCATGCCCGCAGAGGAGCCGCAACGCCAAAGCGTCCCACCGTCAATGCCAGAGAGAATGGATATCCCCCTGTGTCGATCCGCTCATAACTGATGTCATAGCCATCGGCACGCTGGGCAGATACCCAATCCTGGAATCCGGATATCGCCATACGCCCAGAATAAAACCACCAGGCACTCCAGGCCGAAACCAGGAGGACCAGAATGCCAAACAAAGAGATAAGCAAAGATCTTTTTCCCATAAGTGTCGATGTACGCGTCACAAACCCGCTTGGCAAGCTGGGTGCGCTTCGTCAGGATGACAGGATCATGACACGAGAGCCGCAGCACCCGATACCGCCCCTGCCGGATTTTGACCGTGCCCCGGATGAGACTATCTGTGAACGGGCCGATGCCTGGGTCGCCGCCTTGCCTGATCCACAGAATGTCTGGATCTTTGGTACGGCCTCTTTGATTTGGAACCCCGAGTTTCCTTATTGCGATAAACGACGCGCAGCGGTTGAGGGTTGGCATCGAGCCTTATGTCTGTATTCAACCCGATATCGCGGCACGCGGGAAAAACCGGGTTTGGTAATGGGTTTGGCCCGAGGCGGTTCATGCGAAGGCTGTGCCTTTAAAATCGACCCCAACTATCTGC
>JARGPE010000239.1:4203-5406 GCA_029212835.1 Alphaproteobacteria bacterium
GAGGCGGCCCATGCCCTATGGCTTCGCGAAATGGGAAATTCCAGCTACGAAATCGTCCTTGTCACGGCGCAAACCGACATTGGGGAAATACAATGCTACAGCTTTGCGCCGGTTTCTGGACATCCTCAATGCGCACATGACCTGCCTGATGAGATGATTGAGGCGACAGTACGCAGCGCATCTGGCCAGCGCGGGACGAATATTGAGTATGTCTTGAAGACTGTAGAGCACCTGGATCAATTGGGTATCCATGACCACAACCTGCACGCATTGGCGTCGCGGTTAACCTGCCAACAGCCCCCAGAGGAAGAGGACTCGAAAACATGAGCGACCGCCCGAATGCTATGCCAACAGTGCAAGTCGACGATGATCGGGTCCGCGTGACCGAATGGCATTTCCCCCCCGGTGCCCAGACCGGTCGGCATCAGCATGGTATGGATTATGTGGTCATCCCAATGACGACAGGCGCCCTGACGATTGAATTTCCCGACGGAAAAATCGTTAAATCGGACCTGACCGCAGGCCTGTCCTATGCGCGCAAGACTGGCGTTGATCACAATGTGATCAACGACAACAGCTTCCCCTTCACCTTTGTAGAGGTGGAGATTAAAAGTTAAGCCTTATTCTGCGGCGGCAGGTGTCGTCCAGGGGGCCGTGCGGCTGCGGTCGTCTTCATAACCGTCAATTGTCGCGCCCTTCTGCATGGTCAGGGCGATATCGTCCAGGCCATTCAACAGGCAATGCTTACGAAAAGCATCGACCTCAAATGGAATTTCTGTGCCATCGGGATCGACAATAACCTGACGGGTCAAATCGACTGTGAACTGGGCATTCTGACCCCGCTCTGATTTTTCCATCAAGGATTTTACGGTGTCTTCCGGCAGACGGATCGGCAGGATTCCGTTCTTGAAGCAGTTATTGTGGAAAATATCGGCAAAGCTGGGTGCGATCACACAGCGAATGCCAAAATCTTCCAACGCCCAGGGCGCATGTTCACGGCTGGACCCGCAACCGAAATTCGCGCCAGCGATCAGGATTTGGGCGTGGCGATAGGGTTCCCGGTTCAGAACGAAATCAGGCTTTTCGTTGCCTTTGTCATCGAAACGCATTTCGTCGAACAGGTTTTTACCCAGGCCGGAACGCTGAATGGTTTTAAGGAACTGCTTAGGGATGATCATATCGGTATCGATATTGATCATGTCC
>JARGPE010000006.1:0-9013 GCA_029212835.1 Alphaproteobacteria bacterium
TGGCCTTGGCATGTCGATCTCCTACTCTCGGTTTAAAAGAACAATCCCGGTCTTAGGAGATTTCTGCGTGGTAGAACTGTATATTGATGCCGATGCCTGCCCGGTAAAGGACGAGGCGCTGAAGGTTGCGACCCGCCACGGCCTGAAGACTTACATGGTCAGCGATGGCGGTTTGCGCCCCTCCCGGGACCCTATGGTTCAGGATGTGATCGTCGCCAGCGGGGCGGATGCTGCAGATGATTGGATTGCGGAGCACATTCAGCCAGCGGATATCTGTGTAACCAACGATATTCCATTGGCCGCACGCTGCCTTGCGCAGCAAGCTTTTGCACTAAAGCCCAATGGGGATCTGTTCACTGAAGATGGAATAGGGATGGCCTTGGCTCAGCGCGAGTTAATGCAGGGGCTCAGAGAAACAGGGGCCATAACCGGGGGGCCGCGACCGTTTAACAAGACAGACCGGTCCCAATTTCTTAATCGATTGGAAACAACAGTACAGGCGGCCAAACGTCGATCCTGAGACTGTCAGGATCAGGATGCATATATCGAAGTCTTGCCAAGTTGGGCGGATCAAAAGACAGTCTGCGACCAAGATAGGTTTTCGGATACCCCCGCGTATCAAAGCAGTCGAATGTGGAAAGTGAGTGTGAAATCATGACCGGTGATACCCCGATGCTGCCACTGGATGGCGTTCGTATTTTAGACCTTAGCCGCATTCTGGCGGGCCCCACATCGACACAGTATTTGGGTGATTTAGGGGCGGATGTGATCAAGGTGGAACGGCCCGATGCCGGGGATGACACGCGGAAATGGGGCCCACCCTTTGTGACAGGAATGGATGGAAACCCAACCCACGAAAGCGCTTATTACCTGAGTTCCAATCGGAACAAGCGGTCAATCACGGTCAATCTAGCCAGTCCAGAAGGGCAGAAGCTGATCCGCCGCCTGGTGGCGAAATGCGATATTCTGGTAGAGAACTATAAGGTTGGCGGGTTGAAGAAATACGGCCTGTCCTATGAGGATTTAAAGGATGAATTCCCGGGTCTGATTTTCTGTTCGATTACAGGTTTTGGTCAGACAGGTCCTTATGCGAAGCGCGCTGGATATGATTTCCTGGCCCAAGGGCTGGGGGGCATCATGTCCATTACCGGTCCTCGGGATGGGGAGCCGATGAAGGTTGGTGTTGGGATCGCCGATGTCATGTGCGGCATGTATGCCACAACGGCGATGCTGGCCGCATTGCGCCATCGGGATCGCACCGGACAGGGGCAGCATATCGATTGTGCCCTGTTGGATACGCAGGTTGCCTGGTTGGTGAATGAGGGTGTGAATTATCTGCTGTCTGGAAACGTGCCCGTTCGCCAAGGCAATGAACATCCCAACATCGTGCCTTACGCGGTGATGGAATCTTCTGACGGGCATTTTATCCTGGCGGTGGGCAATGACAGTCAGTACCAGAAATGGTGCGATTTCGCCGGTGCGACAGATCTGGCAACGGATCCCCGATTCACGACCAATTCCTTGCGGATTGCTAATCGCGTCGCGCTGTACGCTGCAATGCCGGCCTATACACGTCAAAAGACCACCGATGTCTGGATTGAAGGGCTGGCGCAGCGTGGTGTACCCTGTGGACCGGTGAAGAACATTGCCCAAGTCTTTGAGGACGAGCAAGTGGTCGCCCGTAAAATGCAGGTAGATGTGCCGCATCATCAGGCCCAATCTGGCACCGTTCCCTTGATCGCCAATCCGGTTAAGTTTTCGGAAACGCCGGTTCAGTATCGCTATGCCCCGCCAACCCTGGGTCAACATACAGATGAGATACTGCGGGAAGTTCTGGGGTGCGATGATGCGGAAATGGTAGCTTTGGCCCAGAGCGGTGCGACAACAGCAACCGGTGGCGCTGGCGACGCCGATTAAAGCGCCTTAGATTCGGTCCAGCGGTCTATATCGGGATCCAGGCCCAGCAGTGCCAGCCCTTGCGCGACGGAGCCGAACTCATCGCCGCTGACAACTTGATCTGCGCCAAATTTGTCAGTGAAGATTTTTCGCACGGCGGGGATCAGTGAACTGCCACCAGTCATAAAAACACGATCGATCTGTGATGGTACCATATCTGCCTGCTGCAACAGAGACTCAACTGTGCCTGAAATCTCAGCCAGATCTTCGGAAATCCATTCTTCAAAACTAGTCCGGGTCACGATTTCTTTCACGTCAACCCGGCCCAGATCAATCGACAACTCGGCTGATTCTGTTGAAGACAGGGTGGCCTTTGCTTTCGATACGGCTTGAAAGCAGGCCAGGCCGCGGTTCATTTCAATTACATCAATCAGATTTTGGATCAGATTAGGCTCTGTGGAGCTGCGCTTGATATCGTCCAATTCCCTTAACGAGACTGGCGTCCTTAAACTGGTCAACAAATGCCATTTCGAAAAAGAGGTATAGTATTTCCGCGGCACCGGCAGGGATTTGCCATTCACGAGACACAGAGAGTCGCTGCCCAGATGTTTCAGCAGAACATTCTGGATAATGCGATAATCAAAACTGTCCCCGGCAATGCCGATACCCGCATGGGCAACGGGGGCAGCCTGAATCGCCTCTGGCGTATGTGTGAATCGCACAATCAGAAAATCTGATGTCCCGCCGCCGAAGTCTGCGATCAGGACGGTAACGGATTGCTGCAACTCTCTGAAATAAGAAAAAGCCCCTCCAACCGGCTCCAGCGCGATGCGGACTTTGCTAAGGCCCAGTCGGTCAAAAGCCTCTTGATATCGCGCCAGGGCCAACGCCTCGTCCGGAAAAGGACCGTAAAAGGTGACCGGTCGACCCAGAATGACCTCCTTCTCGCCCTCTGCCGATTCAATCGCGTTCAGCAGGTCCGTGTTCTTGAAGAAACTGACCATCAGGTCTGAAAAGCTAAACCGCTTGGAGAAAATATTCGTATGTTTGAAGGCGGTGCTGGCGACATGGTTTTTAAAGGATTGGATATAGCGGACATCGTCTGGATATTCCGCCGCCAGTTCAATGGCTTTATGGCCGGTTTCATAATCGATCTGCGCGCGCCCATTCACCTCGATGGGTTCAAAGGCCAGAACGGACGGGTGAACGCCTCTGGCCATTTCGCCAGATTTCTCCAGCGGCAGGGGCGAAACGATGCCATTCCGTTTTGCCTGCATAACAACAGTGTTGGTTGTGCCAAAATCGACACCAAAGGATATGTCGGCTGTCATGGAGTGTTACCGGCTGCGTCGTTAGGGCCTGGGCTCAGAAATTATGTTCTGCAACTTTCCGCAGCAAGAAATCACGGAATACGGTTATGCGCTTTGAATGGCGCAATTCTTCCGGATAGACGAAATAGGCCTGGGTCACTGGTCCTTCAATTTCTGGAAGGACAGCTTCCAATTTCAATTGCTCGGGCTGCATAAATTCTGGCAGTGCCGCCAAGCCCAATCCAGATTGGACCGCACGATAGATGCCATAGACATTGTTCACCCGCAGGATCGGGCGGCGCGGCGTTTCGGGGCGCGCGCCGATATCCAGCAACCAATTGATGGATTTAGACGGCTGGGGCGCTTCCTCCCCAAAGACAATCAGATCATGGTGATCCAGATCGACAGGAGTTTTTGGCCGCTCGCGGCGTTCAAAATATTCAGGGCTGCCATAGATCAGATGCCGCACGCTCATCAGCGGGCGCTGAATCAGGTCCGGCTGGCGCGGTGGGGACATCCGGATCGCCACATCAGCTTGTCGCATGCCCAAATCCAGTTCTTCATCCGATAGCAACAATGTCACTTCGACTTCTGGGAACAGATCAATGAATTCGCGGATATGGGGCGTCAGCCAGGTTGACCCGAACGCCATCGTGGTCGTGATTTTAAGTGGGCCGGAGGGACGATCTTTCGTCTCCCCCAACCGGGCCTCGGCCATACTGAGCTTGTGGAAGACATCCTTTACAGTGCGATATAGCATCTCTCCCTGTTCGGTCAGCAGCAGCCCACGGGCATGGCGGTGGAACAAGGGTACGCGCACACTGTCTTCCAGCGCGGAGATCTGGCGCGAGATGGCGGACTGGCTGAGATTCAATTTCTCGCCAGCATGGGTAAAGCTTCCTGCTTCAGCCACCGCGTGAAATATGCGCAGTCTGTCCCAATCCATTGGCATTGAATATCCCCAAACCTCTCACGTCCGTACTTAACATTCATCTGCCCCCTATCCTATGTAGGAGAGTCGGGCTGAAAAATCGATGGAAAACGTGCTGAATGATAAATTTGGTAAGAAATAATGGTGTCTGGTGCAATAAACCGCACCAATCACTCAAGATAATACAAAAAAGAATGCCCCCCCAAAGAGGGGAGCATTCTCAGGCTTTTCTTATACTGTATTCCAAACAACTATTCTGCAGGCTGGGCTGCGGCCTGATCTTCGAACAGGGGGTATTCTAAGGCCTTGAGGATTTCCCGCGGAACGACGTGTTTGATGCTGTTTCGGGTAATATCCCAGTCGTGGAGTAAGGCATCGGCCCATTTAGAGTGTGTGGCTGATACATGATCCTGGATCATGGTGCGACAGACATCGGCCCAATAATCTGTCTCCAGCGAATATACATCGACAGATTCAGAATTGAGATGCAGCGGTAAAAGGTCGTCCGGGTCATAGATAAAGGCCATGCCACCCGTCATGCCCGCCGCGAAATTGTCACCAACTTCGCCCAGGATGCACACATATCCGCCGGTCATATATTCACAGCCATTGGACCCGACACCTTCTACCACGGTATAGGCCCCGGAATTGCGCACGGCGAAACGGTCCCCGGCCATGCCGGATGCGAACAGGCGTCCATCTGTTGCGCCATACAGACAGGTATTTCCGATAATGGCATTCTTGTTACTTTCCAAGGGGCTGGTCGTGATCGGGCGAATCACGATTTCGCCGCCGCTCAATCCCTTGCCCACATAGTCATTGGCATCGCCCAAGACTTCCAGCTTCAACCCCTGAACCGCAAAGGCGCCCAGAGATTGTCCCGCCGATCCCCGCATGCGAACCGTCAGATGACCGGGGCGCAGGGCTTTCATGCCAAACTGGCGCGTGATCTTGGAAGATATCTTCGTGCCGATCGCCCGATAGGTGTTCCGGATATTGTATTGAAGCTGCATTTTCTCCCGGTCGCGGAACAGGTTCTCCGCATCCTGGATCATCAGCGCATCTAAAGTTTCCGGCACCGAATTGCGGCCCTCTGCCTCGGTTGGGAAAACGCCCCGCACCATGCCCGGCTGAGTCAGCAAGGGATTGAGATCCAGATCATCCAGATGATCGGCACCCCGGCTGACCTGCGCCAGCAATTCTGTGCGCCCGATAATATCACTCAATGACCGCGCACCCAGGCGAGAGAGGATTTCCCGAACCTCTTCCGCGACAAAGCTGAATAGGTTCATGACTTTCTCTGGCGTGCCGGAGAATTTATCGATCAGGCGGTCATCCTGGGTGCAGACACCAACGGGACAGGTATTGGAATGGCACTGCCGCACCATGATACAGCCCATGGCAACCAGGCTTGCCGTGCCAATCCCAAATTCCTCTGCGCCCAGAATGGCAGCGATAACAACATCGCGACCTGTGCGGATACCGCCATCGGTGCGCAGCCGAACGCGGTGGCGCAGACCGTTCAGGGTCAGCACTTGATGTGCCTCCGCCAGGCCCATTTCCCACGGCAGTCCGGCATATTTGATGGAGGTCTGGGGCGATGCACCGGTTCCGCCGGAATGACCGGAGATCAGGATCGTGTCGGCATGGGCCTTTGCGACTCCCGCCGCGACGGTGCCGATCCCCGCCTTGGCGACGAGTTTCACGCAAACCCGTGCTTCGGGGTTGATCTGCTTCAGATCATAGATCAGCTGCGCCAAATCCTCGATGGAATAGATATCGTGGTGCGGCGGCGGGCTGATCAGCGTGACGCCCTCTGTCGAATGGCGCAGGCGCGCAATGATGCCGGAGACCTTGAAACCGGGTAGCTGTCCGCCTTCACCCGGCTTTGCCCCCTGGGCCATCTTGATTTCGATTTCACGGCAATTGTTCAGATATTCCGCCGTTACGCCGAAGCGGCCTGAGGCGACCTGTTTGATTGCGGAGGACGCATTATCGCCATTTTCCTTGGGCTTATAGCGAGCAGGGTCTTCCCCGCCTTCGCCACTGTCGGATTTTGCCCCAATGCGGTTCATCGCAATGGACAGGGTTTCATGCGCGATGGGCGACAGGGCACCCAGAGAGATACCGGGGGCGACCAAACGCTTGCGGATTTCTGTGATGGATTCGACTTCGTCAATCGGCGCGGCAGGACCATCATATTTGAAGTCCATTAGGTCGCGCAGATTGATCGGGGGCAGTTTCGCGACTTGCTCTGTATAGCGTCGGTAGACCGCATAGGAATCTGACCCCACCGCTGTCTGCAGCGTGTGGATCAGGTTGCCCTCCCAGGCATGGGCCTCTCCACCCCGGCGATAGCGATAGAATCCCCCGATGGGCAGGGCGATGACCGTTTCGTCAAAGGCGGTGGTGTGACGTTGAAGAACATTGGCGTGCAGGCCCGTCAGGCCAACGCCGGAAATACGGCTGGGCAGGCCGGGGAAGAATTCCGCAACCAGGGACCGGCTGAGGCCGATGGCTTCAAAGTTATATCCGCCCCGATAGGAACTGACGATGGAGATTCCCATCTTGGACATGATCTTCAGCAGACCATCCTCAATGGATTTCTGGAAATTCTGTAATGCCTTGTCCAGCGTCAGGTCGCCCAACAACTTGCGGCGATGGCGGTCTGCAATCGCCTCTTGTGCCAGATAAGGCACGATGGCGGTGGTGCCGACGCCGACCAGAACTGCGAAGGAATGCGTATCGATGGCTTCTGATGTGCGCGCGATCAGGCTGGAGAAGGTGCGCAGGCTGGCGCGAACCAGATGCGTATGCACGGCACCGGCTGCCAGGATCATTGGGATGGCAGCGCGTGATTCTGAAATGCCGGAGTCATCCAGGACCAAATGCTGCGCCCCACCCCGAACCGCATCTTCAGCCTGTGCCTGAACGCGGTGAACCGCATCGGCCAATGCATTGGGGTTGCTGTCGATCACAAATGTACAGTCGATCTCAACAGCCGTGTCGCCCAGATAGTTGCGCAGCGCGCGATAGTCACCGTCCAGCAGAATGGGCGATGGCAGTTGAACGATCTGCAATTGCCGGGCGTCTTCTTCCAGGATATTGCCCAGATTGCCCAAACGGGTGGCCAGTGACATGACATTGCGTTCCCGCAAACTGTCGATGGGTGGATTGGTAACCTGGCTGAAATTCTGGCGGAAATAATGGTGCATGCCGCGATAGCTGTCGGACAACACCGCAATGGGCGTGTCATCCCCCATGGAGCCGGTGGCTTCCTTGCCGGTTTCGGCCATGGGTTGCAGGATCAATTCCAGATCTTCCATCGACCAGCCACAGGTGATCATGCGGCGGCGCAGGTCGTCTTTGGTCATGTCGCCACATTTTCCAATGCCTTGGCCGTCTAATTCCGACAAATTGGTAATACTTTTCACCCATTCACCAAACGGGCTTAAGCTGGCGACATGGTCCTTCAATTCCATGTCATGGCACAGGCGGCCTTCATTCAGGTCGACGGCGATCATCTGACCTGGGCCCAAGCGGCCCTTTTCAATAACAGAAGTTTCCTGAATCTTGACCATGCCGGTTTCAGATCCGACGACCAACAGGCCATCACCGGTCACAACATAGCGCAGGGGACGCAGACCATTGCGATCCATCCCGGCCAGGGCCCAGCGTCCGCCATAGGCACAGATCGCCGCGGGACCATCCCAAGGCTCCATCACACCATTTGCGTATTGATAGAAGTCACGATGGGCCTGCTTCAGTGTTTTCGACTTTTCCCAGGCTTCCGGGATCAGCAGGGATTTTACTTCCGGCAATTCGCGATGGGTACGCACCAGAACCTCAAATACGCCATCCAAGGCGGCGGAGTCAGAACTGCCCGGCTGTACGATGGGTTTGATGTCATCGACATAGGGGCCTAGCTGCGGATCATCCAGCTTGGTCTCGTGGCTTTTCATCCAGTTGATATTGCCGTTGATCGTGTTGATCTCGCCATTATGGGCCAGCACACGGAACGGCTGGGCCAGCGACCAACTGGGGAAAGTGTTGGTCGAATAGCGCTGGTGATAAATCGCGAAGTTCGAGGTGAACCTTTCGTCATTCAGATCTGGATAGAAGGACGTCAGCTGCTCCGCCAGGAACAGTCCCTTATAGATGATGGAGCGACAGCTCAACGAGCAGATATAGGCCTCGGTCAGGTTCTCCAGCAGGAACAGTTTCTCAATCCGCCGACGGATCACATAAAGGTCCGCTTCGAATTGGGAGACTTTCACATCGCGCGCATTTTCCACCATGATCTGTTCGATCTCGGGGCGGGTGGCATTGGCCTTTTCCCCAATGATGGAAATGTCCACCGGGACCTGACGCCAGCCATAGATGCGGTGGCCCATGCGCAGGATTTCACTTTCTACGATCTGGCGCACGCGCTCCTGGCGGCCCAAATCTGTGCGGGGCAGGAACACCATGCCAACGGCCAGACGTCCCTTGCCCAGATTGTGGCCGGTGCGCTGAACATGCTCTTTGAAGAAATCCTGCGGAATCTGTACATGGATGCCTGCGCCATCGCCGGTCTTGCCGTCTGCGTCCACAGCGCCACAGCACTTTCAGGGCTTCAATTGCGCGCAGGACAACATCCCGACGGGGTTTCCCATCGATGGCCGCAACCATGCCAACGCCGCAATTGGCGGTTTCGGTCTGGGGTAGATACATGCCGTTTTGTGCCAGATGCTCTGCATCAGCCCGATATTGCGCGACCCAGTCGTTCATATCCGTTGGATTTGTCATGGGGTACGTTCCTTATTCTGCAGGGCCCCGCGCGACCGCGCGGGGGTGGATAGTGGGCGGAATTGAGGGGGCGGCCTCGCGGCCATCG